>JAAZML010000124.1 GCA_012798835.1 Clostridium sp. | reverse complement strand
GGAGCCCGAATATAGGACGATTACAGTTAAAAGTGGTGATACATTATGGCAAATAGCCAGAGAATATAATAAGGGGGGAGATATAAGAAGGTACATATACGATATTAGAAATATAAATAACCTTGAGGATTGCAATATAATCGAAGGTACAAAACTTAAAATAATTATTGAATGATTTTCTTGCCACCATAAATACTTCAAAAAACTCTTGACTAAACTAAAAATATATCTTAGAATTGGATGTAAAGTACTTTAGCTTTACAGGTGGGTACAATATTATGGAAAAGGTTTATGGAGATACACTTTTATTGGATTTCTACGGACAATTACTTACAAAAAGGCAATATAAGATAATGGATTTGCATTTTAATGATGATTATTCCCTCGGCGAAATAGCCCTAGAGCTAAATATTAGCCGCCAAGGTGTATATGATAGTGTCAAACGGAGCAGAGGCACCTTAAACCGCATGGAAGAAAAGCTCGGTCTTGTAAATAAATTTACAAGGCAAAGAGCCAAAGCAATAGAGCTGTTAGATAAGATTAAAATATTAAATAAAAGCAATATGAGTACTGAAGATATTGAAATTCTCTCCTTTATTGAAAAGGGGATACTTCAAATAATCGAGGGTTGAAGGCTTTAGCATATAAAAGTTCTGAGGTGTTATGAATATGGTGTTTGAAGGATTGTCAGAAAAGCTTCAAGGAGCAATGAAGAAGCTTAGGGGCAAAGGAAGAGTAACAGAAAAAGATGTCAAAGGAATGATGCGCGAGATAAGGCTTGCGCTTTTAGAAGCGGATGTCAACTTTAGGGTAGTAAAAGATTTTATCTCTAAAGTATCAGAAAGAGCCGTTGGACAGGATGTCCTTGACAGCCTTACGCCTGGACAACAGATAATAAAAATTGTGCATGAAGAACTTATCAGCTTAATGGGGGATAGCAATAGTAAGGTAACATTTTCATCGACACCGCCCACCGTTTATATGATGGTAGGGCTTCAAGGTTCTGGTAAAACCACTACTACGGGCAAATTAGCCAATTTGCTGCGGAAGCAAGGCAAAAACCCGCTGTTAGTCGCCTGTGATGTCTACAGGCCAGCGGCAATAAAACAGCTCCAGGTGGTAGGTACTCAGCTTGATATCCAAGTATTTTCGATGGAAAATAAGAAAAAGCCTGTTGATATTGCCAAGGGTGCCATAGAATACGCAAAATCAAGACAACATGATCTTGTTATAATTGACACAGCGGGTCGTCTCCACATAGATGCGGAGCTTATGGATGAGCTAAAAAATATTAAAAACGCTGTAAAACCCCACGAAATTCTCCTTGTTGTGGACTCCATGACCGGTCAGGATGCGGTAAATGTAGCAGAAAGCTTTGATGAAAAACTTGGTGTAGATGGTATAATTCTAACAAAGCTAGATGGGGATACTAGAGGGGGAGCAGCACTTTCGGTGAAAGCTGTTACGGGAAAGCCCATTAAATTTACTGGTATCGGAGAAAAATTAAGCGAAATAGAACCTTTTTATCCAGACAGGATGGCTTCGAGAATCTTAGGTATGGGCGATATGCTAAGCCTCATCGAAAAGGCACAGGAGGCCTTTGATGAAAAGAAGGCAATAGAGCTCGAAAAGAAAATGAGAACCTTACAGTTTACATTTGATGATTTTCTCGACCAAATGCAACAGCTAAAAAAAATGGGTCCCCTAAGTCAGGTGTTAGGGATGCTTCCCGGGGTTGATGCGGGTTCTTTAAAAAATATGAATGTGGACGAAAAGAAAATGTCCCATGTAGAGGCCATTATAAAATCTATGACAAAAAAAGAAAGAATTGATCCCTCAATAATAAACGGGAGCAGACGGAAAAGAATTGCGCAGGGAAGCGGAACCACAGTACAGGAAGTAAATAGGCTTTTAAAAGAATTCCAGGAAATGAAGAAAATGATGAAAATGATGACAGATGCTGGGAAACGGGGAAGGAAAGGGTTTGGGAAACTAAAGTTACCATTTTAGCGGGAGTTTATAGGGATCGATAATTCTTATACCAAAATTCTTGGTTCTAACCAAATCCCTTTTAATAGGGCTAGCTGCGATGTATATTATTTTTTTGTTAAAAAACCCCGAATGGGGCTTATAAAAAGCTAAAAGTTTAACATGTACTAGGGTATATTACACGCAGACAGCTCAATAATAAACTTTACTTTTAGGAGGTGATAAGGATGGCAGTTAAAATTAGACTTAAAAGGATGGGTGCAAAAAAGAGACCTTTCTATAGGGTTGTCGTGGCAGATTCAAGATCCCCACGTGATGGTAGATTTATAGAAGAAATAGGGACCTATAACCCCCTTGCGAATCCTAGTGAAGTCAAAATTGATGCAGAAAAAGCACAAAAATGGCTTAAGGATGGGGCAAAACCAACAGATACTGTAAAAGCTTTGTTGAAAAAATGCGGTGCTATTTCTTAATGTCAGCATCTTTACAATTTTGTTGTAAGGATAATACGTTTATAGAATACGGGAGGTTGTAATATAATGAAAGAACTCCTTGAGACAATTGCCAAGGCTTTGGTAGATTATCCTGATGATGTCTATGTAAATGAAGTTGAAGGGGAAAAGTCAATTATTTTGGAATTAACCGTATCAAAAGACGATATGGGAAAAGTAATTGGCAAACAAGGTAGAATAGCAAAGGCAATAAGGACGGTAGTAAAAGCAGCTGCAGTCAAAGGAAATAAAAGGGTATCCGTTGAAATACTTCAGTAATTGATTTTAAACTTTAGGAGAAAACTTGTATTGAAAATTTGAATACCACTATATTGTTTTTCTCCTTACGACCTCGAAGTGATTCCCTAAATGTTAGATAAAAGCTCGGTGATACCAATCTCTGGGCTTTTTGCAGCTTTATATAATATAAAGTCTTGAGGTGGTATACATGACACAATATCTTGAGATTGGGAAAATAGTGAATACCCATGGGATACTAGGTGAATTCAAAGTAATTCCCCTAACCGATGATCCCAAAAGATACGATAAGCTCGAATGGGTTTACATCTCCCGTAAAATCGGCGGGAAAATGAAAAAATATGATATAACATATGTAAGATATCACAAAAATTTCGTATTTATAAAAGTTAAGGGGATTGATGATCTAAATGCATCGGAGAGTGTAAAAAACCATTTTATCATAATCGACAGGGAAAATGCATTAAAACTCCCCGAAGATACTTTTTTTATCTGTGATCTAATTGGCATAGATGTATATGAGGTAGAGGGGAACAGGCTAGGGGTTTTAGCCGATGTGCTGCAAACTGGAAGCAACGATGTATATGTAATAAAGAGCGATAATAAGGGGGATATTCTTATTCCTGCATTAAAAGAAATAGTAAAAGGTGTATGCCTCAAACATAAGAAAATGATGGTTATTTTACCGCAGGGACTGATGGATGATGATATTTGATGTTTTAACCCTTTTTCCAGAGATATTTGATGCGGTTCTTGGCAAAAGCATTATAGGGAGGGCAAGGGAAAAGGACATAGTAAAAGTAAATACCATTGATATACGAGATTTTTCGAGAGATAAACATAGAAAGGTTGATGATTACCCCTATGGCGGTGGCGGCGGAATGGTTATGATGCCTGATCCAGTCTTTGGGGCATATGATTATATACTAGACAAGTTAACGTATAGACCCAAGCTTATTTACTTGAGTCCCCAAGGGAAAGTGCTAGATCAAGAAGTTGTAAAGGCATTGGCCAGCGAAAAACATCTTATTTTACTTTGCGGCCATTACGAAGGAATAGACGAAAGAATAATAGAGGAAATAGTGGATGCTGAGATATCTATAGGTGATTATGTGCTTACGGGGGGAGAGCTTCCTGCGATGGTATTAATAGATGCAATCAGCAGGCTTGTCCCGGGTGTTTTGTCCAATGAGGAATCCTATTCCCAGGAATCTCACTATAATGGACTTTTGGAATATCCTCAGTATACAAGACCCTATGAATATAAGGGAAGAAAGACACCAGAAATTCTCTTATCCGGACATCACGCAAATATAAAAAGATGGAGGAGGCAGCAATCCTTGAAAAGGACTTATCTTAAAAGACCCGATTTGTATAGAAAATTCAGACCCACAGAGGATGACAAAAAGCTGTTAAATGAAGCTTTGGAGCTAGATATAAACTCAAAAAAAGAAAAAGTTATTTACAATTTTAAAAACATGTGATATAATTTTAGCTTGTGGAATACGGGCGGTCCTCTGCTAAATGCATGAACGTCTATGATAAAGGGAGGATAAAAGTGGATATAATTAGAGCAATTGAAAAGGAACAGTTGAAAACTGACCTTCCCAATCTTCAGATTGGTGATCACGTAAAGGTCCATGTAAAAGTAAAGGAAGGCAACAGGGAAAGAATACAGGTCTTTGAGGGAACTGTAATCGGCATGAAAGGTGCTAGTATAAGGGAAACCATTACCGTAAGAAGGCTATCCTATGGTGTAGGGGTTGAAAGAATTTTTCCTATACATTCCCCTAATATCGATCATGTTGACATTGTCAGAAGGGGTAAGGTCAGAAGGGCAAAACTTTATTATCTCCGTGACAGAGTAGGAAAAGCAGCAAAGGTAAAAACTAAGCTGTAAAGTAAAATAAAAAACTAGTGAGTATTTAATAAAGCATTTATAGCTTTGAAAATTCGGTATGGCTCCGGCTGTGCCGGATTTTCTATTTAATGGATATATCAATCTGGGATGAAAACCCCAGCACATACTTTTTTTTATGAGGAAATAGTGGTATAATTGTTTGTATAAAAGAGAATCATTTATACCCGAGGACGGTTATAAGTGTAAGAAGAATAAGAATAAGGGTTGTAGGATATGAATTCTAAAAAAAGGCCGGTTAGCACCAACAGTAGGCAGGAAGAACTAAATCAAACACTTACAGAGAGCATGGCAACTGTAAAGCCAAACTTGTTTAGAGAAATTTTAAAATGGGGAGCAATAGTATTACTTGCCGTCATTGTTGCCCTTTTGCTAAGGACTTTTGTATTTGAGTGGGTAGTTGTTCAGGGGGCATCAATGGAAGATACCCTAAAAAATGAACAGGTCTTATTCGTAAATAAACTACAATATTTACTCTTCGAGCCTGAAAGGGGAGATATAGTAATTATTGAGATCAGCGAGGGCAGCTGGGACTACTTATACTTTGCAAAAGACTTCCGCGCTTTGACGACACTATTTCCCGGCAAGGGGGAAGTAAACTACATTAAAAGAATACTAGGACTTCCGGGGGATTCCATTGAAATTAAAGATGGGCATTTGTATGTAAACGGGAACAAACAAGATGAAGAATATGCAAAAGGATTAACCTATGAGCAGTCCTTCGACCTTCCTAGGGAAGTTCCCCCAAACAGCGTTTTTGTCATGGGGGACAACAGAGAGTTTAGTAAAGATAGCAGGCAGATTGGTTTTATAGAATACAAGAAAATAAAGGGGAAAGCTGTCTTTAGAATTAAACCTTTGGATCAATTCGGCAGTATATACAATTGATATCAACCGGTATTTTATAACGAGCTGATTCTAAATATCTTGCATATCTATATTGATAAATATTATGGGTTTGGAGGGAGCAATGAATATACAATGGTTTCCGGGGCATATGGCAAAGACAAGAAGGATTCTTACAGATAATCTTAAAATGGTGGATGTTGTAGTAGAGCTTTTAGATGCAAGAATTCCACTCAGCAGCAAAAACCCGGATATTGATACAATTTTGAGGGAAAAACCTAAGCTAATAGCCCTAAATAAATCGGATTTGGCGGATGAAAAAGTTTCAAGGGAGTGGATGAATTGGTATAACTTAAGGGGTTATGCCAATGTTTTTATTGATTCGATTAAGGGCAGGGGAATAAACGAATTAAAAAGAAAAATACATGCAATTATGGAGGAAAGGATCAAAAGGGATAAGGAAAGGGGCAGGATATTCAGGCCAATAAAAGCCATGGTTGTTGGGGTACCCAATGTCGGAAAATCATCCCTTATCAATAAACTTGCCGGAAGAAATGTTGCCATCGCCGAGGACAGACCAGGCGTTACCCGGGGTAAGCAATGGATAAATGCAAATAGCAAGATACATCTTTTAGATACACCTGGGGTATTATGGCCAAAGTTTGAAGATAAAGAGGTGGGGCTAAACCTTGCCTTTACGGGTGCAATAAAGGATAATGTTTTAGACATCGTAGAATTGGCAGCGGCATTTTTAGAACGTTTAGTATATAATTATCCCCAGAGCATAGGGAAAAGGTATAAATTAAGTGCCCTAGAAGGGAGCAAGGGCTATGAACTTTTGCTTCAGGCAGGAAAAAATAGGGGGTGCTTGATCGCAGGGGGAGAAGTGGATTTAGCGAGGATAGCTGCTGCGGTGCTTGACGAATTTAGAGGAGGAAAACTTGGGAAAATAACACTGGAAAGACCGGAGGGGAAAACCAAAACCGATGAAAAAGAAAATGACAATAAAACAGATTGAACTATCTGTTAAAGAACTAGAAGTTAATGATGCATTGGAAAAGTTATACGATCTTAAAATTCAATATGGTGATAAAATTGATAAAATTATAAAAAGGTATGAAAAGAAAAAAGATAAGTATCAAAAAGAACAAAAACGCTACCGGGCCATGTGTTCGTATGAAAATGAAGCATATGAAAGTGGCAACAATCTGATAGCGGGAATCGATGAAGCAGGAAGAGGTCCGCTGGCAGGACCCGTTGTTGCGGCCGCTGTTATTCTACCCAGAGGTATTTTTATAGAGGGTCTTAATGATTCTAAAAAACTAAGCCCCCAAAAGAGGGAGCGGATCTATGATATTATTGCAGATAAGGCGGTTTCCATTGGCATCGGGGTTGTGGATGTGGACATTATAGATAAAATAAATATTTTAAATGCCACAAAAATGGCAATGCTCCAAGCAGTTGAAGCATTGGATACTACACCCGAGATTCTCTTTATAGATTCAGAAAAATTAGATAATATTGAATTGCCGCAAAAATCATTAATTAAGGGGGATGCCAAAAGTGTTTCCATAGCTGCTGCTTCGGTCGTCGCAAAGGTAACAAGGGATAAAATGATAGGGCGGATGGATCAGGTGTATCCGTTGTACGGTTTTGCTAAACATAAAGGTTATGGTACAAAAGAACATATTGAGGCCATAAGAAAACATGGTATTTGTCCGATACATAGAATGACCTTTACAAAAAAAATTATAGGATAAAGATATTGGGGGTGTAAAAGTTGAGGATCGAGAACTTCTTTGATTTAATAAATGTTACACCAACTCTCGATATAATATCAAAGCTTAATGTGGGGGACAAAATAAGGGCAAAAATTTTAAATATGACAGGGAATGAATTGGTTTTAAAACTGTTTGATGGAACAATTCTAAATGCTACCGCAACATCCAATATCAATATTGGCTTGGGGGATACCGTTGAGCTTGTTTTGAAAGATAAAATAAATAACCGGCTGTTTATGGAGACCACTGGGGATAATTCACCAAAAGATGTTCTTTTGGAGTCCACGATCAAAGATATGTTGCTAGGGCTTGGCTTAAAAACTGATAAGGAAAATATAGAAGCTACCAAAGAGCTTTGCAACAGGGAAATTCCACCCGATGCGAAACTAATAAAAGATATAGTAAATGCGGTCACAGGATCTAAAAATCTTACACATAGTGAGGCGGCTTTTTTAATAAGTGAGGGGATAGCTCCCAATGAAAAAAATACGTATGTCTTAAACCAACTTCTCCATAATGACAAAATAGATAAACAGATCAAGGGCCTAATGGATTCAATTACAAATTTAAATGATAAAAAAACAATTACAATTATTGCAAAGGGGCTTGGGCTTATTGATTTAAAACGAAATGTTGAAGAATTAAAGCATTACATTCTCAAATCCAAATCAGAAATTCCCGACCTCACCGACGATGAACAACTACCTCACACAGAGACTATTACAGAAAAGCTGACAGATTTAGGAGTTAACAAAAAGCCAATTTCTAAATTGCTTCCAGCGATTTCGGGAAGTGAGGACGACAATAAAGGTGAACTGGAATTGCAAGAACTCATGGAATATATAAAAAGCGATATTGAGGAATTGGATACCCTTTACAACTCAAACAAACAGGAGTCAGAGCGTGTAATTGCAAATTTGCTTCATAAGCAAAAGCAAGAATTAAGCACTGGTTTGTTTGATAATGCCAAACCGGCTAGTGATAATGAAGATTTAAAACTTATAAAAAATGCTTTTAAAAATATGTTCACAGAAGTAAAAAAGGAACATCCAGATATCTCTCTGGATATCAAAAAAACCTACAAAAATCTTAATGAAAAGCTTAATTTTCTTACTAAGATCTTAAAACAAACAAATTTAACAAAAAAAGAAGATGTTTTAAGCCAAGTAGACAGTATAAAGGATTGTGTTGAATTTATCGGTAAGATAAACAAGCATATCGCATATATGCAAATTCCCATTAATTTTTTTGATTCTAACACTACAGGTGAATTATATATTTTAAAGAAAGATAAAAAAAGAAGGGGTATAGATCCTTCCAATGTTACCGTTTTTTTATCTGTCAATACAAAAAACCTTGGACAAATCGAATCCTTAATAATTATCGATAAAAAAAATATGAGTCTTAATATAGGACTAGAGCATGGGGGAGCTATAGATTTGTTTAAAGAAAGTTTTTCAGGACTTTACAATGGGCTTAGGAAAATCGGTTACCGGTTAATTGGTATAAAGTATAGGATCATAAGCGAAAAAATCAATATTTTAAATATAAAAGATGTTTTAAAAGATGAAATTGCTATATCAAGTCAAACATTTGATTGCAAAATATAGGTTAAGGATGGGATCGAATGCCTCAAGAGAAAAAAATAAAAAAGGCAGCAGCGCTTAGGTATTTGCCCGAAAAAAATAATGCGCCCCAGATCGTAGCACTTGGGAAGGGAGAAATTGCAGAGAAGATATTAAAAAAGGCACAAGAAAGCAATATACCAATACAAAAGGACGACAAACTCTCGGATGCTTTAGAAGCTTTAAACATCGGGGACCAGATACCTCCCGAGTTGTACGAGGTGGTAGCACAGATATTTGCATACATTGGTGATATAGATAAAAAATATGGAGACGGAAATGGATAAAACTTTTGACAATAAAAGGCTGGTGGGTGCACTAGGTGAAGAAGCTGCGGCTGAATATTTAAAAAAGAAGGGTCATGCAATACTTGAAAGGAATTTCAGATACAGCCGGCTCGGCGAGATAGACATAATTTCCCGGGAAAAATCCGGTATTTGCTTCATAGAAGTTAAAACAAGGAGCTCAACTAGGTACGGATATCCTCGAGAAGCGGTCAACAATAAAAAACAAAACAATATAAGAAGACTGGCGCAGATATATTTGAGCAAAAACAAGATCAAGGATACCGATGTCCGATTTGATGTTGTGGAGGTTTATATAAAAAAGTATGATAATAAGCTCGAGGTAAGTAAAATTTTTTTAATTGAAAATGCATTTTAATTAAAATGCCAGGAAAACGGGGTGTTTGGGCTTATTATTTAATCCATTTAATACCCCTAGGGATGTGGGAAATTTTAAAGTGATTGGATGATTTGGAGGGATGGTAAGTGCACAAAGGGCATAGAAAAAGACTCAAAGAAAGATTTTTAAGAGATGGACTTGATAGCTTCGAGCAGCATCAGGTTTTAGAGTTGCTTTTATTTTATTCTATTCCAAGAAGGGATACCAATGAACTTGCCCATAAGCTTCTAAAAAGATATGGTTCGTTATCGGGGGTATTTGAGGCAGACACTGAAGATCTAAAAAAAGTATCTGGAATCGGTGAAAACTCAGCGGTGCTCCTATCTTTAATACCAGATATCTCAAGACGTTATATTAAAGACAGATGGGAAGATAGACCCTTACTCAACAGCTCAACAAAGGCCGGAAAATATGCAACAAGCCTTTTTATCGGTAGGATCTATGAAGTATTTTACGTCATATGCCTTGATTCCCAAAACAGGGTTAATCGAGCACAATTAGTTCATGAAGGAACAATAAACGAATCCCCTATTTACCCAAGGATAATAGTTGAAACGGTATTAAGACACAAAGCAAATAGTGTTATTTTGGCACATAATCATCCCGGGGGTAGCTTAAACCCCTCAAAGGCCGATATAGAAGCAACCAAAAGGATTGCCCTAGCCCTAGAAGCTATTTCTGTTAAGGTGGTAGATCATATAATTGTCTGCGGTGAAAAATACATAAGTTTTGCAGAAAGGGGATTACTTTAGCCCAATCAAAAAAACTGAATATATATGATAAGCTATTAGTCCTTTATATCAGTTTTTTGTTTGCAATTGGTAGGGATAGACTCCTGGAGTTCTAGCTGTTTTTCGATATACTCATCAAGAAACATCTTTAAAAGCGCAAACAATGGTACAGATACAAAAATACCGATAATACCATATACGCCGCCGCCTATTGTGATTGCTGTAATAATAAGGAGAGGGCTTATACCTACCTTGTCACCTATAATCTTAGGACCTAAATACCAACCATCAAATTGTTGCAAAAGTAAAATGAAAATACCCACCCATAAGGCTTTGACAGGAGACACAAACAGCGTGATAATAATTGATGGTATAGCGCCAATAAGGGGGCCTATATAGGGCAACATGTTGGTTATCCCCACGATGATACTTATCAAAAGAGGGAAGGGCATTTTGAATATTGTAAGAAATAAAAAGCATATCCCCCCTATAATTAGCGAATCTATAGTTTTTCCCAATATGAATCTGGAAAACACAAAGTTGACCTTTTTGCCCGTGGAAATTAATCTCTTAGCTGTTTTTCTGTCTAAAAAAGAATGCAAAAGTTTTTCTAAATAGCCTAGTAAATTTTCTTTGTCGCTTAGAAAATATATTGCGATAATAAGCCCAAACAAAAACTTAAATAAAGCTGTAGTAATACCCATGGTCTTTTTTAATAAAAAGTTTATTGAAAGATCGACTATTTCCCCCGTTCTGCCCAACAAATCATTGGTAAACCGTTCAATAAATCCATCTATATTATACTTATTGGTATTTTTTAAATGTTCTATTATATTGTTCAGACGCTCTTCCGTATTTTCAATATAAGATGGCATGTTATCAACTAATTGCTTTATATTACCAACAAGCCTTGGCGTAACAAAAATAATTGATATAAGAAGTACTATAAAAATTAAAACATAAATTATACATATGCTTAAAAATCTTCTTATTTTCAATCTTCTCTCAAGAAAAATCATGGCGGGATTTAAAAAATAAGCAATAACAAAACCCCATATCAAATAGCTTAGTAGGGAAAATACATAGGTTATTCCACTAACCAAAAAGCCCGCATTATTTATTATTTTAAAGAGCAACAACGAAATAACAATAATTGGGAGATATTTTATATAAGGTATCTTTGCAATTCTATTGAACATAAAAACTATCACTCCTAGGGTTGGCAATATAAAAAACACTGTGAAACGTTTATTAGAAAAAATATAAAGCATTGCATAGTGCAAAACCAATTATAACATATATTATAACTATAATACATAGATTATTAATTGAGTTTTTGATAAAATGAAAAATATAAATTTAAAAATAATTTAGGGGATGAAATTTATGATTATTGTTGACGCCCATTGTGATACAATTACAAAGATAATGGAAACAGGGGAGGCCCTTGAAAGTAATAATTGCCATGTTGATCTAGATAGACTAAGGAATTTGGGGAGCTGTGTTCAATTTTTTGCAGCTTTTATAGATCCGACTTGTGGCCATGCCTATGCATTAAAAAGGGCCCTGCAGATCATTGATGAGTTTTATAGGCAGATCGATATAAGTAGCGACAATATAATGTCTTGTTGTAATTACAATGAAATTATAAAGGCTATTGAGAAAAAGAGAGTTGCCGCAATACTATCTATTGAAGGCGGGGAGGCTCTCCAAGGTGATCTGGGTGTTTTAAGAATGCTTTATAAACTTGGGGTAAGAAGCATATGCCTTACATGGAACTTTCGAAACGAAATTGCCGATGGGGTTCGTGATAAAAGCTCAGAAGGCGGGTTGACATCTTTTGGAAGGGATGTTGTTAGGGAAATGAACAAATTAGGTATTCTCATTGACGTTTCACATATATCCGAAAGGGGTTTTTGGGATGTGGTGGATCATTCATGCAAGCCAGTGATTGCATCCCACTCAAATGCAAAAAAATTATGTTCCCACGATAGAAACCTTACGGATCAACAAATATTATCCATCAAGGATGGGGGCGGAGTGATGGGGATAAATCTCTACCCCGACTTTCTTACTACCACGGGGGAGGCAACCTTAAAGGATATAATAGACCATATTGAATATGTATGTTCTTTAATAGGTCCCGGGTATGTCGGGCTTGGAGCTGACTTTGATGGAATCGAAAGATTACCACTTGGTTTTCAGGGAGTACAGGATGCAGCAAAAATATTAAACGAATTATCAAGACTTAATTATTCTAGGGAGGACATAGAAAAAATTGCAGGGGGGAATTTTCTCCGGGTCATAAAAGAGGTGCTATAGACAAACTTTAGATCTTATCAAACAAATTTTTTAAGACCATATCATGGATATTCTCATTTCGGGTATATAAATTCAAAATAAAAACATTAATATAACAAGGCTTTAAAAACGCAAAGTTCTTTGGCGGTACCATAGATCAAAGATTTACTGAAACTTTGATCTATGGTATCCTGCCTGTGGAATGGCCCATGTCATATACTGAGCAAAATATCGCAGCGAAATAGCGGGTCGAATTTAAATTATAAAGGATTTTGCATTTTTATTAACATCAACTTGCAGAATTGAATATTATATGTTAGAATAAATCATATTAATGCATGAAAAATGGAGGGTTTGAAAATGAAACTTTCAAAAAAAGCACTTTCGATAAATCCGTCATCTACCTTGGCGATAGATGCAAAAGCAAAAAGGATGAAAGCACAAGGACTTAATATAATAGGTTTTGGCGCCGGTGAACCAGATTTTGATACCCCGGATCATATAAAGAATGCGGCAAAAAAAGCAATAGATGAAGGTTTTACAAAATATACGCCTGCTTCTGGTACTTTAGAATTGAAGGAAGCGATCTGCAAAAAGCTAGAGAGGGAGAATGGGCTTAATTATAAACCATCAAATATAGTTGTGAGCAATGGGGCAAAACATTCGCTGCTTAATACATTCCAAACAATCTGTAATCCCGAAGATGAAGTAATAATAATTACACCTGCGTGGGTTAGCTATCCCGAGATGGTTAGGCTTGCTGATGCGATACCGGTCTATGTTGAGACCAAGGAAGAAGATGGATTTAAGTGTACACTGGATAGGTTAAAAAAGGCTATTACAAAAAAAACAAAAGCAATATTAATAAATAGCCCCGGAAACCCCACAGGCATGATTTATACCAAAGATGAACTAAGGGCTATAGCCGATTTAGCAGTTGATAATAATATTTATATTGTTTCAGACGAAATATATGAAAAACTTATATATAACGGATATAATCATGTTAGTATTGCCTCGTTTAATGATAAAATAAAGGAACTTACAATTTTAGTAAACGGCATTTCCAAGTCATATGCTATGACAGGATGGAGGATTGGTTATACTGCCTCAAATGAGAAAATAGCAAAAGTTATGGCCAATATCCAAAGCCATGCCACATCCAACCCCAATTCAATTGCTCAAAAAGCTGCAATTGCGGCCCTTGAGGGACCACAGGATATAGTAGATAAAATGTCAGCAGAATTTTTAAAAAGAAGGAATTACATGGTCGAAAAAATAAATTCAATTGATGGGGTCTCTTGTATAATGCCACAGGGTGCTTTTTATGTAATGATGAATATTTCAAAACTTATAGGAAAAGAAGTTTGTGGTATAAAAATAGAGGGTTCCGACAGTTTTGCGGATGCTCTTTTAGAAAAGGCAAAAGTAGCATTGGTACCTGGTTCGGGCTTTGGAACGGATATACACGTTAGGTTATCCTATGCAACATCCCTTGAAAATATCACGGAAGGGCTAAATAGGATTGAAACTTTCTTAAAAAAGTAATATAATATTATAATGTTGGCTGGGCTGGTACCTTTAGTATTAGCCTGGCTCAATCCCGTATTTATAAATATCTGGGCGAGGTTCACTATGGATCTCGCAACTTTTTTAAAATTTGGGACTTAATATTATTTCAAAAGGAGTTGCACTTAACGTGGAAACACCTATATTACAAACAAACAGATTGGTGTTAAGACCCCTAAAACTCAATGATGCAGAGCATGTTTTCAAAAGCTGGACCAGCGATCCCGATGTCGTCAAATATATGCAGTGGGATTTGCACGAAAATCTATGGGATACTGAAGAATGGTTAGCTAGCGAGGAGGATTCAATTGATAATGATGAAAATTATAATTGGGGGTTTGTGCTAAAAGAAACTAATAGCTTAATTGGTTCTGGTGGTTTCCAATTTGATCGGGAACGGAATATGCACGAAATTGGATATGTAATTATGAAAAAATATTGGGGACAGGGGATTGCATCAGAGGCTGTAGAAAAAATCATATCCTTTGCCAAAAACACATTAGGGATCAAAAGAATGTATGGAAAACATGCAAAAGATAATCCGGCATCGGGCCGTATTCTACAAAAGCATGGATTTGTATTCAAAAAAGAAAAGTATTACCCCAAACTCAGTGGAATATCGGGATTTATGTGTAAGGAATGGATTTTAAGGCTCTAAATCGCTTAGATATTCTAAGATGTCACAAGGATTGGGAAGTAATTTAAGCAAAAATCAGGCTATATGTTTGTCAATTATGGATTTGTTATTTGAAAAATTATATAATAGATATTGTATTTAACAGCAATTATTATAAATGATTTACGTTGGAGGTAAAATAATTTGAAAAACACTTATGAAAGCCCTTTTAATTCAAGGTATGCAAGCAAGCAAATGCAGGAGCTTTTTTCTCCCGATATGAAGTTTAAAACATGGAGGAGGCTTTGGATAGCACTTGCTAAAGTCGAGAAAGAATTAGGACTTAATATTACCGATGAGCAGATTAATGAAATGAAAAAATACGAAAATGATATAAATTATGATACGGCAGAATTAAAAGAAAAAGAATTCCGTCACGATGTAATGGCTCATATACATGCATATGGAGAACAATGTCCCAATGCCAGATCCATAATCCACCTTGGGGCGACATCTTGCTATGTAGGTGATAACACGGATCTAATTATTATGACAGAGGCATTAAAACTTATTAAGAAAAAACTTATATTATTAATAGATCATTTATCTCATTTTGCTCTGAAATATAAAGATATGCCTACTTTAGGCTTTACACATTTTCAACCAGCCCAGCTTGTTACGGTGGGGAAAAGGGCAACCCTTTGGATTCATGATTTATTAATAGATCTTTACGATCTCGATTATTTGCTCGCAAACATGGAGTTTTTAGGCTCGAAGGGTACCACCGGTACACAGGCTAGCTTTATGGAGCTCTTTAACAATGATCATGAAAAAGTAAGAAAACTGGATATGCTTATAGCAAACGAAATGGGCTTTAAAAGCGTGTTTCCAGTATCAGGTCAAACATATACAAGAAAACAAGATAGCAGGATTTTAAATGTATTAAGCGGCATTGCCCAAAGTGCATATAAATTCGGAAACGATCTTAGACTTTTACAAAGCATGAAAGAAATTGAAGAGCCTTTTGAGAAGAAGCAGGTGGGATCGTCGGCAATGGCTTATAAAAGAAATCCAATGAGATCGGAACGAATATGTGCACTGGCCAGATACGTTGTAGTGAATGCTTTAAACCCGGCTATAACTGCATCTACTCAGTGGTTTGAAAGAAGCCTTGATGATTCGGCCAATAAACGTATATGTATCCCCGAAGGATTCCTTGCGATTGATGCTATATTGGAGTTATACATAAATATTGCGGGGGGGCTTGTTGTTTACCCAAAGGTTATAAAGAAGCATATATATGAGGAACTTCCTTTTATGGCAACTGAAAACATAATGATGGAAGCTGTAAAGCGGGGTAAAGACAGACAGGAACTACACGAAAGAATTAGGATACATTCAATGGAAGCGGCAAAGCAGGTTAAAGAAAAGGGAAAAGAAAACGATCTTATCGAAAGGATAGTATCGGATAAATTATTTGGCTTGAGTATCGAAGAAATTAACAAAGTATTAGACCCCAAAAATTATGTGGGACGGGCACCACAACAGGTTGAGGAATTCATTAATGAAAATGTCAAGCCAGTACTTGAAAAAAATAGCGTGGAAGATATGGAAATAGATCTTAGGGTATAATAGGAAAACTTGGCTACTGATGGGGGGATGATTTTGATAAATAAATATAGCAATGAACCTTTGTATTCCCAATTGAAAAAAATGATTGTTTCAAAGATTAAGAATGGGGAATACCCCCCTGGTTCAAAAATACCATCGGAGCAGGAATTTTGTGAATGCTATGATATTAGTCGTCCAACCGTGAGACAGGCCATAAGCGAATTAACAAACAGTGGCTATTTGTACAGAATGAGGGGTAAAGGCACCTTTGTTTTGGAATCCAGATCTGCGGTTCATGCCAAAACATATACAGGGTTTACGGATTCGATTCTCGACAATGATGCAGACAGCGAGCAAAAGCTTATATCTATAGGCGAGTTAACCAACAAAGAATTGCCGAAGCTTGGCGGGATCTTTTCCGTAAGAAGCAACCAGATTATTAGTTTTGCACATATCAAATATACAAGTAAAATAGATGGCGATCTTGTTTCGTTGAATACATCATACATACCATTAAATCTTTTTCCGAATATTGCGGAGGATGTCAGGAATAAAAAACCTTCCTATGATATATTGAGGGGTAAATATCCCCTTGTACCTGCAAATACAAAAAGCTGTCTAGAGGTAGTATATACACAACAAAATGAGGCACAGCTTTTAAAAGTGCCGGAAGGTCAGCCTCTTATTAAAATATCCAATACCATCCTCTCAAAAAGCGGCCAGGTGGTGGAATATGTAATATCAAAATACAAAGCCGATAAGTGCAAGTTGCTATTTGAAAATAGTAAATAAGTTTGGATAAATCTATTTTATTTTAATACCCCATATTTTTTGACCCCTAGTACCTACCACTATCATATCCTCGAATATGGCAGGTGATCCCTCAATATTTGCCTGAAGGGGAATCTTATCCAAAGTTTTTCCGCTTCTTCCTTCTATAAGACTCATATAGCCTCCAGAGTCACATTGTATAATATATGACTTACCCTCCGGAGTATAGACGGCTACGGGTGAACTCCAACAATAAAAATCCGATTCTATAACCCACACCTCATCACCGGTATTTTTATCAAATGCGATAAGCTTTCCGCCATTGTTTTTGTAAGAACGAGCAATGTTAAAAATCACAAGATTATCTATATCATTTTTCCCAAGGACGGGTGAGGCCATTGCACCTCCATTGTTCTCGGAATAACTGCATTGATACCCCTTTTCCCAGATAAGCTCACCCGTTAGGGCATGTATTTTTCTCACATAACTATATCCATTATTACCCTGAATATCAACTTCGTTTGCCACATATAAATATACATTTTCATCGCCCAAATCCTCAATTACTCCAGTGCTATCGGTATCATCGGTTATATTTCTTACCCATACAGGGGATAGGGTTTTTAAGTCTATGCACTGAAGGGTTCCGCTGTTATCGGCAAAGTATGCAAAATTTCTATATGCTAAAATGGAACTTTCGACCCCGAGACGACCATTTACTGGAGAAGTATACCTGTACTTTGTAACATCAGGTTCTATGGAAATACTGCCTTTTTGGGGATTATAATCGGTATTTAATTTTATTGAATACAAAAGTCCATTCTCCCCACATTCAAACATTGTATCGCTTTCCTCATGCACTAAAGGTGTAGAGTCAAAAGCACCCCAAAATCTAAGGCAATCCTTATCAATACCGTCTAAAAAGTAAAGGAGCTTTTGATCTATAAGGCTGTATATACGAAAACCTATCGGTACATTTTTGCCGTTTACCACATTTATGCCTTGTCCAGAATATAGCATGGGCATTCCCCTAGGATCAACCGAAACACTTCCTTTTAGGGGGGCACCCACATTGATGGGTTCTCTTGTGTAGGTACCATCGTCTAAATCTAAGAAATATATTTTTCCATCCAATGTGCCATAAATAACTTCCTTAAGATCCTTTTTGGACTTCTTATTTGGGGATATATTCATTATATCTTTCAATTCCTCATCCCACTTTATAATGGAGGGCTGTCCATTCCAACCCACTCCTGTCCACGAATCAAGGTATCCTATACCTACATCCCATATCTTTTCTAGCTTTTCTTCTTTGATGTCTGCGAGGCCGTAGGATGCAGAATCACGATAATTATTACCTCTAAAAGTACTTACGCCTTGTACACTGTTATATTTTTGAGGATTATTAAAAATTATATCCTCATTTTGCGCGAAACCCTCTAACTTTTCCCCGTCCCTTAGCAACTCCCATTTAAAATTATGATTTGATGGAAGGCATTCAGGCACTATATCCAATTTTTTAGGATCTATTGCGGTATAAATCTTTTCTTGTTCGTCATGGTCTGGCTGCGGAGATCTTAAAACATCTGTAGAAGTTGGAACCGGAGTTGGAATAACATCGACCAAATTGCGTTTTTTTAAATGGTTATTGAAAATAAAATATCCCGGTATCAATAAAGTAAGTATTACAAGATTTGCAATTAATAATGTCTTTGAGGATTTCATATTAAACTACGCCCCTTTAAATTAATGATATCTAAATAGATTATATCGTGCAAGAATAAAAAAACAACATATGAATACATTATTACATAGTTTTAGTATATTAATCAAGGAGGTTTCCAATTTTAAAAAAGAAACAAGATTTGCACATTCAACTAGCACATAGATCACAAACAGCCCCGGGGTTATATTAGTTTTGATATAACCCCGGCATCTTTAAAAATCAAAGAATTTACTGGAGTGTAATTGATCATACACCCCGGCTTTAAAAAAATGTAGGGGGGGTCCCCTGTACTCCTAAACCATTTTGTTATATTTACCCTTTGCATCCGCAGCCATACGAATAGCCACTTCCGCCACAGCACCAGAAAAGCAACAAGAATAAAATTATAAACCAAAGAATAGTATCGTTTTCGAATACTCCGCCTAAAAGACCTCTATCTGACATAGTTAACCGTCCCTCCTTGCGTTTTTATCGTACTTAATCTACTAATATACTATTAAGCATGAGGTAAAAGTGTGACTTTTTTATGCGTCTGAAAAAAACGTTACATTGCAATTGAAGCTTTTTATACTGTATGGTATGCTTTTTGTTGGATGGCACCTGTGTAATTTTATCTTTATTCGTGGTAAGCCACCGACTTTTTACTAGTTTTCAGAAGGAGAGCACAAAATGGAAATCATAGCTACGAAAATCGAATTTGATATAGATAACAATCTGTACGAAGAAATTTTAAATGAGCTACCAAGGGATAAAGTAGATAGAATTAAAAGGTTTAGGCGTATTGAAGATTCTATGAGAACACTGGCGGCGGATTTGTTAATTAGAACAGCTGCCTGCATAAGATTTAATACGCAAAACCGGTTTTTAAAATTTCAAAAAGGATGCAAAGGAAAGCCCTATCTTTTAAACAACAAAGATTTCCATTTTAATCTTTCACATTCGGGAGATTTTGCTGTTTGTGCGATTAGCAACAAAACCATAGGAATAGACATCGAAAAAGTTCAGGATATGGATTTTAGTATCGCAAAAAGGTTTTTTTCTCAGAGCGAAACACAGGATTTGTTTTCAAAAGACGGGGAGGCAAGGAAACAGTATTTTTTTGATTTATGGACATTAAAGGAAAGCTATATAAAGGCAGATGGAAGGGGGATGTTCTTACCCCTCAACTCTTTTTCCTTTGGCATAAAAGATAACATTATAACTTTTAAAACCGAAAACAAACTAAGGGATTGTTTCTTTAAAATATATACCATTGCCGATCAATACAAAATCTCAGTGTGTACTCTAGAGGATACATTTCCCCAAACTGTTACCATTAAAAACTTTTATGATATTATAGAGCTTTTTTTGGGAAGCAAATAAAACTTTAAAAATATTGAAACACATAGAATTTTAATATATAATCAATATGAATAGGGCAAAATATATTTACCCTATTATTTATCAGGTACACAATAAAATTGATTATATTTTACACTATACAGATTGCATAATACAGCTAAAAACACCATACATATAAATATTACGCCATAGCATACATTCGTGACTCCATTTTGTGCATTGCCTCTGGCAGTGCGTATCAATATACACAACATATCTAAACGGATCGATTTTGTACACTCCTGATTGATTGTCCCCTATTTGTTTTTAAAATTAATTGCACTACCATAAAAATGATCGTAACATGCTAAACCTTTGTGCCTTGCAAACGGAAATTTAGAAAGGAGGGCAAAATTTTTATTGTATTTATTGTTTCTATAGCTATTGCTGGGAAACTGAAACGCTATATATTTGGCACAGTTTATAAATATATATAGAATCTGCATGTTATGATTATAGGACATTTTAAGTGTCTGTATAGATATATTTATTATTTTGGAGGTATTGTTGGTATGAAGAAAGGTATAAGTTCGGTATTAATCTTATCATTGCTTGTAGCAATGATGTCATTTTTTGCAACTACATATTCAGTTAGCACTTCTTTTGCTTCAGGTGATAGTTTCATATCATTAGAGCTTGATAAGAATTCAGCTAAAATGGGAGATGTCATCAACGCCACAATCAGGATCAATAACATCACTAATTTTGCGGCATATCAAGTAAACATAAAGTATGATCCCACAGTGCTTCAAGCCATCGACCCCAATACTGGCATACCCCTTGGCAATAATACTATGCCCGGCGGCGGAGACGTACTTAATAAGCCGGAGTATGGGGGAGTGCACGGGGTTTTGAACGATGTTGATAAAGGCATATTAAACTTTGGAAAAACCTATGTTTACCTGAGTGATTATAAAAACAGTCCCCCAGAGGAAACTGGGGTATTGGTTAAATTAAGGTTTAAGGTAATTGGAGAAAAGGGAGACACATCGATAAAATTTGAAAACACACCCCTAATGCCTAGTAGTATAAGCGGTACAATGCTATTTGACTACAACAGTAAAAAGATACCCGATTATACCGTTATACAGCCGCAGGTCATAAGCATACCCGATTCTCAAAATCCCCCATGGTCTCAAGGCGGCAAGGTGACAATCGATTTAGATAAGTCCAAAGTCGCAGTAGGGGATATAGTTACGGCTACAATTAATGCAACTAATGTTGACAGCTTAGCGGGGTATCAATTAAACATAAAATATGATCCCACATTGCTAAAACCTGTTGTTTCTACTACGGGTGAGGAGTATAAAAATAGTACTATGCCAGAAGATGGCACTTTGCTTGTCAATACAGATTTTGGTGCAATTTCGGCGGTATCCAACACATTGGATGAGGGTATCCTTAATTTCGGGAAAGCATACACTTTTGTACAGGATTATAAGGCGTCTAAAAATCCGGAAACCAGCGGTATAATAGCAAAAATATCATTTAAGGCGTTAAGACCTTCGGCTTCTACTGGTATAAGCTTTGAAAATACAATAACAATGCCCAAAGGTATCCGGGGAACTATGCTATTTAACTGGGATGGAAAGCAGATACCAGGGTACGAAGTTACAGATTCCGATAAGATAATTATAGTAAGTGAAGGTGTAATAGTACCTACCCCGACCCCAGTGCCTACTCACACCACGATTCCGACTCCTACCCAAACTCCGGCTTCTAAAAATTCTATAGAGCTCCAGGTTGATAAAAATGTTGCCGCAATTGGGGATATTGTCAAAGCTACGGTTAGGGTAGATAACATTGAAAACCTATCGGCTTATCAAATAAACATTAAGTATGATCCCAAAATTCTTGAACCAATAGATCCTAATACGGGAGCGAAATTCAATGAAAAATCTGTGCCTGGGAATCAGACAATACTTACAAATCCCAGGTTTATGCCTCTTTCTATTGGTGCGAACGATATTTCGGGGGGCATAATCAATTTCTCAAGAGTATACATATACAGCAATGACTATAGAGCGAGTAAAATGCCCGAAAAAACTGGAGTGCTCGGGGAAATTAATTTTAAAGTTATCGGTGTCGGTGACACAAAGATTGAATTTTCAGATTCACCCACCATGCCTACCGGGATATCGGGAACGATGCTTTTTGATTGGTATGGGAAAAGAATACTAAATTATGATGTTATACAGCAGGGGAAAATTAAAATATCCGATTCGTCGGTTAAACCCACACCTACATCCACCCCGTATCCAACAGGGGATCCTGCATACTCATCTTCAATCGAACTTAAACTTGACAAAAATGAGGCTAGGGTAGGGGATATCATCGAAGCTACGCTTGATATCGAAAATATAAAAGAATTTGCGGCATATCAGGTTAATATCGAATATGATCCTAAAATATTACAAGCAATTGACCTTGAAACAGGAAAACCTCTTCAGGAAAACCAGGTGCCCAACAAAGGCTCAGTTCTTACAAATCCTGATTATGGAGTAATATCGGCGGTTGCAAATGATATCAAAACAGGCGTGCTAAACTTCGGAAAGACCTATACATATCTTACTGATTACAGGCTAAGCAATAACCCTGAAGAAACGGGGACATTGGTGAGAATTGGCTTTAAGGTAATAAAGGAGGGCGAGACCTATATTAAACTTAGCAATTGCCCAACTATGCTCAAGGGTATTATGGGGACACTTCTTTTTGATTGGAACGGGAAAATTAAAACGGACTATAGAGTTATAAACCCCGGTATTATAAAAATAAACAAAAGCCCTCATGGGCCAACACCCTCAGAGGATGATAGCTACATAATGCTGGATCTAGATAGAAACAACGCCGTTGTCGGAGATATAATAAGCGCTAAAGTAAAAGTAAATAATATAAAAAACTTTGCGAGATACCAGATAAACATAAAATATGATCCGGAAGTGTTAGAACCTATAGATCCAAACCTTGGAACAGTCTTTACCAAAAGAACGCCCCTTAAAAACGGGAATATACTCCTTAACGAGGATTATTTGCTCGCAGAAATTACGGTAAATGATCTTGACAAAGGCATACTGAACTTCTCAAAAACCTGTATATTTATGGATGACTATATAGAATGCAATCGGCCAGAGGAGACTGGGGTTTTAGGGGAAATAAAGTTTAGGGTTTTAAAAAATGAAAAAACGGAAATAAAATTTTGCGATCACCTAGCAATGCCAGGGGCGATTGTGGGGACTTACCTATTTGACTGGAATACAAAAAAACTGCTTACATATTCGGTGATACAGCCGGAAGCAATAAACTAGCAAAAAAACGGGAATTTATGTGTGGGCCTACGGGTGATTAAATTGGGGGGGATGTAAACTTTGCATCTCCCCAATTTTGAGCCCGACTAATTTATCAAAGAAACATATGTGTCAAAGTTTGGGACAGAATAATATTTAGAGTTCTGCTTTTATATATTCGACATTTATCTACTTCGTCAAGCGTGGGAATATTTGGGTTTGTGTATCTATAGAAAGCACTTGAGAAATAAACCGAATTATAATATTATGATATAGAAAATAAACGTTCTAGGAGGAAATAAAGTGTTAAAGCTAAATTTTATAAAAGTTCCCATTATTGTACTTATGGTGGCGATACTATGCAGTTGCTCTGGAAAGAAACCCGATGAAAGGATAGAGCCAACCCAAACTCCATTGCCCACAGAGCAATCAAATACCGCCACGACACCGCCACCTGCGGATATCAATGAGGATCCCGATACAACGGACAACCAAGTCCCAAAAGAGACCTCATCCTTTAATACACCCCTGCCAACCAATAATGCAGTTTTAGATCCGGATGCAACCCCCATTACGACAAACAAGGGGATCTGGGTGGATTTTGACAAAGGAACAGCAAAGGTAGGGGAAATTATTAAAGCCCAAATATCTATAAAAGGTATTACCAACTTTCTGGGCTATCAGATAAATATGAAATACGATCCCAAGGTATTGGAAGCCGTACACCCTGATACGGGAGAGCCCTTAGATATAGGTGAACCCCCAAGCGGAGGGACTCTAATCCAAAATCCCGAGTATGGAGTTTTTCCTATAGCAAAAAATGATTTGGAAAACGGTGTTTTAAACTTTGGAAGCGTGTATTTAAATGCCAATGAATACAAAAAAGCAGGACAAGCAAAAAGCGATGGAACCATAGCCGTTATAGGTTTTAAAATCCTAAACACCAAAGAGACGGCTATTAGTTTTGAGGATACATCGGTAATGCCCAATGCCAAATCGGGCGTTCAGCTATTCGACTGGGATGGGAAGACCGTTCAAGGGTTTGATGTTATTCAGCCCCCCATAATAAACAAAGCAGGGGAGTAGGCTGCAGTATTAAATTATGTTGTTGAAACTTGGCTATGTACTATGGCGGTTAAGGCCAATTAAATTATATTTTGATTGGCTTTAATTATATATCTGTTGACAAAAGCATAATAATATTATAAGAATATATTAGTAATAAATATATAACCCTATATTTTTTTATTTTTTATTAATTTTGGAGGAGTAGCAATGAAGAGATTACCTATTCTTTTTCTAATTGTGTTTTTGTGCGTTATCTGTATCATTATTCCGTCACCTGCAGACAGTAAGGACAAAATAACGGAAATAGATAATAAGCTTGGAGAAATAGAACAAGAAAAAAGTGAAATCAATAAAGAGAAATCCCAGCTTGAGATTGAAAAGCAGGAAATAATAAATAATCATCAGGACAACAGTAAAGAGTGTAATGAACTAAAAAAAATATTAGATGAGCTTGATAGTGAGATTTTAGCATACGAGGAATCTTTAAAACAATCGGAAGAAAAGTATGGCAAAAAACTTAAAGAATTTGAAAAAAGGCTTGTGGTTACATATCAAAGTTCTTATATATCATATATAGAGATTTTGGCAAATGCACAAAACTTTAGCGATTTTTTTGAAAGATTAGAGTTTCTTTCATTGATTGCCAAAAAGGACAAGGATCTGGTTGTGGAATTTCATGCTATAAAGAAAGATACCCTGTATAAAAAACAATTGGTAGAAAACTTTAAAACAACAAAGGAAAACACGCTGCATAGTAAAAATAGAAATATGGAAATGCTGACAGCTACCAGACAGGGAATAGAAATACGCATAAAGGAAAATGAAGAAAAGTTACGTAGTTTAGAACAGCAAGAAGACAGATTAATAGAACAATCGGTTCAAATAGCCAACCAAATAAGAAATATGGGTGGCAGTAAGAAATATGCTGGCGGCACTATGGTATGGCCCGTGCCAAGTTCTAGGAAAATAGATTCATATTTTGGCATGAGACTACACCCAGTATATAAAAAATATAAAATGCACACGGGTCTTGATATCGATGCTTCCCATGGAGCTTCGATTGTTGCTGCTAATAAAGGTATCGTTATTTATTCCGGCTGGCAGGACGGTTATGGCAATATGATTATAATAGATCATGGTGGCGGAATAACAACGCTGTATGCCCATTGTAGCAGCCTTTTAGTATCAAAGGGTGCTACAATCAAGCAAAGCCAGGCTATTGCAAAGGCTGGCCAAACAGGTATAGCTACAGGGCCTCATCTTCATTTTGAAGTAAGAATAGACGGCAATGTCGTAAACCCATTGGATTATATCGGTTAGTATTAAGCTATAAACCAAACTTAGCACAATCAGATATGATAGGGGTATCCGAAGTAAAACATATAATATAAAAAATAAATTTAACGTGATTATACAAAATAATAATTTTGTATAATTGGGGGGACAAAAAAAGAACTACCGTCAGTAGGATTTCTGCTGCCGGTAGTTTGGTATGAAGGTTGGTACACTTACAAACAGTTTTTCTGCTTGTAAGCATATATACTAATTCGCATGTGAACATAATTTTGAGGGGGCAAAAATAATATTTAATTAAATATTGTTTAAATATCATAATCAATGGACCAAAAGGTCGATACTAAGCATTTTTTTGTGCATATCCTGAAAGTATAAATAAATTTATAGAACTTTATCAAAAAGGGACTTATATTCCCTAGTAAAATATGTTACAATAGTATTAGCTGTTTGCATTTTACTAAAATCCATCTTGCCTGCCGTTTATAAATCTACATTCTCTAATGTACATCTAAGTCCAAAACAGGCATCATCCAATTCCCCAAAAACACAAAAAAACTTCTATGTATACTGCGCTTGCCGCTTAATTTTGACTCTTTATTTATATAGACTTTCTTTGTATCGTTTAAAATAATGGAAATGGGGATGATTTTATGAAATTCAAAGCCGGCGAAATCGTTTCACTAAAGCATTATTCAATTGACAACAATAATAAAGGCATTATAAGCAAAACATTAAACGATGGTATTATCGTTAAACCCGAAAAGGAGTTTCTAATATACAGTTTTTTTGACAGCGATCCCGTTGTTATAGGATTTGAATCTGAAAACACCGTGAATCTATGTGAAAGTACCGTATCCTCTGTGGATTACAAAGATAATACCTTCGAGCTAACCATAAATAACATCCAATCGATTGAAAACAAAAGAATCTCCCAAAGGTTTCCTGTATCTATGTGTGCATATGTTAAGGCTGATAACTCTAGTGTATTCTCCTACATAAGAAACATTGGTCTAAATGGCATATCCCTTTGCTCAAAATATGAATTTAAAAAAGGCGATATGGTTTCTGTAGACACCGCAATTTTCGGTGAAAACATAAGTTTTATGGCAAGGGTTGCGTGGAAAAAGTTAGGCAAAGTTGGATTTGAATATGGGTTGGAGTTTTATTCCCCTAGCCCAGAGTTTGATGGTACTATTGAAAAATGCATCAAGCTTTTAAAACAAGAACAAAAATCCGCAATAAACCGGTTAAAATATGATTTTGAACCAATAATAAGAATGATGCAAAAAAATAAGGCACTAAATTAGAATTCTTTGACATCTAAAAGGATTATCTTTTAAAGCTTTGCATTATAAAAAAACCCGGGGATCTCCCCGGTTTTTTTATATATCGTCCCAATGCGGCTCAATATTGCTTGACATTGCTCTGTAACCCTTTGCTACATATAAGGCATCCAAAAGAGCAATTCTTGTCATTGCTTCGCATACGGGATAAACCCGTGGGCAGATCGAGGGATCATTTCTTGTGTTAAATGCAACGTTAATATTTTTACGCTCATACATATTAACCGTATCCTGAGGGATTGAAATAGTGGGTGTGGGCTTAATAGCAACCCTAATCCTTATATCCTCACCATTTGAAATACCACCGAGCATCCCCCCTGCTCTATTAGTTTTAAATCTTACCTTTTGCATTTTCTCATCATAATAGGGTATATCATTTGATTGCGAACCTTTTAAACTTGTGTGACCAAAACCATCCCCAAATTCTATTCCCTTTACTGCACCTATGGACATAATAGCATGTGAAAGGGTTGCCTGAAGTTTATCAAACACCGGCTCGCCAATCCCGGCAGGTACACCGCGGGCAATAATCTCAACTACACCACCAGCGGAATCACCCTCCTTCTTGATCTTTGAAAGCTCTTCCATCATTTCCTTGGCTTTTTCAAGATCCGGACAGTTTAGTTCATTTTTTCGATAGTTGATTTTTGCATTCTCATAAGTAATATTCTTTCTAGCTTTAACACCATGTATTTCAGTTATAAATGCAATTACATCAATACCCAAATTATCAAGTATGATTTTTGCTATAGCGCCGGCAGCAACCCTTGCGGCCGTTTCCCTCCCCGAGGCCCTACCTGCACCTATATTGTCCGCAAATTGGCCATATTTTTTAAAGAAGGTATATCCTGCTTGTCCAGGTCTTATTACTTCACTATAGCTTTTGTGTTTGCTAAGGTGTTCATCTTCGATTACTTCATTTGGAATAATCAAGCCAATGGGAGCACCCGTCGAAATATCATCTTCCATTACGCCGGAAAAAATATATACCCTGTCCGATTCTTTGCGTGGTGTATCAAAAGCAGTCCTGCCAGGTCTTCTTTTGTCTAATTCCTCTTGGATAACAGAAGGGGAAATTTTTATACCGGGGGGAACACCATCGACGATGGCCATTAAGCCCCCATACAATTCCTTTGGTATGTTAAGGTGTTTGCGGTATCCCCCTGCATAAGATTCACCGCATGTTGTTACCCTAAATATTCTTCCGAATGTGTTTCCTACCATCCTGCATTCACTCCTTTAGATATGTTTCGTATATACATCTGTTATTTCTTGTACTATTGAATGAACATTCTTTTTGTTGCAATCAATTGTTATATCGGCAAACCCCTCATAAAGCGGTGTTCTCTCCTTATATACATCTGCAAAGGTTTGCCCGACATTTCTTGCGAGTCTCCTCTTACTACCCAGCCTGTTTTTTATTTCATCCAGCGTTAGCCTAAGATAAAAAACCATACCATTATTTTTAAGGTGTTCCATGGCGGTTTTATTGTATATAACGCTTCCGCCAGTGGAAATAACATAATTAGTAAGGTGTAGTTCTAGTAAACTTTTTTCCTGAATCTCTAAAAACTTCTTTAATCCATCCTGGTTTACTATATCCTTTAACTCTTTGTTTTCCTTTGCTATTATTATATTATCTGTATCAATAAAGTCCATGCCCAGTGCCAAGGAAAGTGGTTTTCCGATCGTGGTCTTACCTGAACTTGGCATACCAATTAAAACGATATTGCTTTTTCCCACAGGCTTCCCCCCTTTTTATAATGCAGACCCGTTTACAATGCATATCCTCACAATTAAATTACCCCGTATGCACAAAAAACCCTATGATATGAGAATAGTTGATCATAACATTATCCTATGACTTTTACTAGCTACAAGGTACTACAATATGCGCCTATATCGCCATACATAGTATTATACACATAAATCAAGAAAGCTCCAAGAAAAAAACAAACTTTTGCCCCATCTATCCCCAAATATAAAAAACCGATACATAAGGGTTATTTTAAAATATAAAGCCGGCGCTTTAGAACAACTATTTTGTAAGATATAATATAAAAGTTTTAAAACATATAGTATAATAGTTAATGTGGGTTATGTAAGTTGTAATTTGAATGGAAAGTGGCTTACGTACATTATAAGGATTAGGAGATGAAAAAATGGATGAAGCATATTTCGATGATATTCCTTTCATACTTAAGGATTTTTTAAGCTATATGGAAACCATTAGGGGCAAATCAAAAAATACTATACAGGAGTATTATTATGATCTAAGATTATTTTTAAGATTTTTAAAAATACATAAGGGATTGGAGCAGCCTGGTAAGGAACCCGGGGAAATACACATAAAAAACATGGATACAAATATATTAAAAGAAGTCACACTAAGTGATCTTTATTCATTTATGTCCTTTTTAAGCCGTGAAAGAGATAACAATTCCAGTTCTAGGGCTAGAAAGGTTGCAAGCATAAGATCTTTTTTTAACTATATTACAAACAAGGCAAAAATTCTAGATCACAATCCCGCCCTTGAATTAGAATCACCCAAGATAATGAAAAGGCTTCCAAGGTATCTTAACATTGAAGAGAGTAAAAGGTTGCTTGCTGCGATTGAGGGGGTACATAAGGAAAGGGATTTTGCTATCATAATGTTATTTTTAAACTGCGGTCTTAGGCTGTCAGAGCTTGTAGACATAAATATAAACAGAATTAAAAATAATATACTAACCATTTTGGGTAAGGGAAATAAGGAAAGAACAATATACTTAAACGAAGCATGCCAAAAAGCTATAGAGGAGTATTTAAAGGTAAGATCCGTTGATGGTGTAAAAGATAAAAATGCGTTGTTTTTGAGCAGCAGAAAGCAAAGGATAAGTAGTAAAACAGTCCAATATATCGTAAAAAAACATATAAAGGCGGCAGGGCTCGATCCCGAAAGGTATTCAGCCCATAAATTAAGGCATACGGCTGCGACCCTTATGTATAAACATGGGAAAGTTGATATAAGAGCCCTGCAGGAAATCTTAGGACATGAGAGCATATCTACGACAGAGATATACACTCATCTAGATAGCCAGCAAATAAAAAATGCGGTAGAGAGCAACCCCTTATCAAATTATTTTGAGGAAAAGGACGATAACACCAAAGATTAAAGCAAGGGGAAAAGTGCCAGGCCCAAAACCATCGTAAAATGTTTTACCTGATGTAATGTATATGCAAATATTTGTGAATTGGAGAAGATGCTATGAATTTTAGAAAATTTTACTTCATAATTTGCTCGATACTTTCGATCTTTATGTTTTTTATGGGGACTTTCGTACTTTTATATATAAATCTAGATGTCGTAGAAGGAAAACCCGACAACAATGGGTTTATTCACGAAATTCTAGGTCCTCTAAAGGAAAATAATAAGTCCATCAATGTCTTGGTTTTGGGAGGCGATCAAGTTAATCAAAATACCGATACTATGATGCTTATAAATTTTAACCCAGTATCCTCAAAGGCTAGTATTTTATCTATTCCTAGGGATACCAAGGTTTTAATAAATGGGAGAAACGCAAAAATAAATGCAGCATATCCCTACGGTGGCGGCGATCTTGCAGTACAAACCGTGAGCGAACTTCTAGGCATAAATGTTGAATATTATGTTTTTCTTAGCACCTCCTCCTTTAGGGAGATTATTGATATTTTAGATGGGGTAGATTACAATGTTCCTGTGGATATGGATTGGGATGATCCATTGCAAAATCTCCATATTCATTTTAAAAAAGGGCCACAGCATTTCAATGGTATAAAAGCAGAGCAATTTATGAGATTTAGGCAAAACAACAATGGGAAAATTAATGAATTCTATGATGGCAGCGATCTCAAAAGAATAGATGCGCAGCAAAATTTTATAAAAGAACTTGTAAAACAAAAACTTAATGTTTTTTATATAACCAAGGTAGATGATATAATAAACAGTATATTTAGTAATCTTAAGACAAATCTGAGCATGAACGAAATTTTGAAAATGTCCAGCAGTGCCACAAGAATCCAATCTGAAAACATACAAATGTTTAAAATCCCAGGAGAATCTGTGTTGGATGGGGCGTGGTACTATATTATGGACAAAAATAAAACCAAGGAAATTATCGACGAAAATTTCAAAACCGAGTAGATTATGGGTTTGCGTAGTGGCAACAACAAAAAACGGCTATAGGCATGTAATGATTTTACAGTTATAGCCGTTTTACTTATAAACTTGGAACCTATTTTCCAAAAACCTTTATAACTTCATTGCAATGTTTCTTACATGTTTAAGCCTTTTCCATAAATACCTTATAGGCTTTATATGCCGTATATATATCGCTTTTACTTGTTACCTCAAAAGGCGAATGCATAGATAAAACAGCAACGCCACAATCTACCACATCCATGCCCATATTGGCCATGAACTGGGCTATTGTTCCGCCGCCTCCTTTATCCACTTTTCCCAATTCTGCAACTTGCCAATGAATCCGATTATTATTAAAAAGATTTCTTACAAGTCCCATAAATTCGGCACTTGCATCACTAGAACCGGATTTTCCCCTCGAACCTGTATATTTCATAAGTGCGATTCCTTTACCCAAATAGGAGGAATTTAGCTTATCATACACTTCCATAAAGCCCGGATCTATGGCCGCATTGACATCTGCCGAAAGCATTTTAGAATTTACAATGCACCTTCTAAGTACCATATCATTGTATTCGTCCATGCTAGCGGCACAGATATCGGCAATAAAATTTTCAAGGAAGGTTGATTGGGCCCCCGTGTTTCCCATGCTTCCCACTTCTTCTTTGTCCGCCAATACACAAACAGCGGTTTTTTTAATATCCTCCAACTCCAGTATTGATCGCAAAGCTGTGTAGGAACATACCCGATCATCTTGGCCATAGGCCCCTACCATGCTTTTATCAAAACCCAAATCTCTAGCCTTAAATGCAGGAACCACTTCAATTTCAGCAGAAAGGAAATCCTCCTCAATAATACCATACTTTTCATTTAAAAGACTTAGTATATTCAATTTTACTTTTTCAGTAACCTTCTTATCATCGTAGGGTATTGAACCAATAAGGATATTTAATCCCTCGCCCGTGATAGCATCACTCATCTTTTTTTGCATCTGTTCTGAAGCAAGATGCGGAAGCAAATCGGTAATTGTAAATACCGCCTCATCCTCTTTCTCACCAATGGTAATATCCACCGTACTTCCATCTTTTTTTACGACAACGCCATGAATAGAAAGCGGGATTGTAACCCATTGGTATTTTTTTATTCCACCATAATAATGTGTTTTTAAAAAGGCCATTTCTTCCGATTCATAAAGGGGATTAGGTTTTAGATCAAGCCTTGGAGAATCAATATGGGCACCAACAAGATTGAAGCCTTCTATGGCAGATTCGGAACCTACAACCGCAAATGCAATTGTTTTATTTTTAAAGGTTCTGTAGATTTTCATTCCCTGTTTGAGCTGGGCATCGGATTTAATTATATCATCAATGGATATAAAACCTTTTGTCCTAGCTAATTTCTCTGCCTCCCTAACAAATTCTCTTTCGGTCTTGGAACGATCTAAAAAACTTTTATAATCCTCACAAAAAGAAAAAATACTTGCCCTTTCATCATTTCCAGCGTTACTCCACACACTGGGTTTATCGTAAGAAAGTTCTTCAAAAAGCTGTTGTCCAGTTGTTTTATTTTCTGACATACTTTTTTCCTCCCGTAAACTTATTTATAGTTCAAACATTATTATATACATAAAACGCAAGTTAATAAACACTCTGCACAAACCTCGCTGTAATTATAACTATTATAAACCTATCAAACAAAGGTTTCTTTGAGTTCCTCCACAATATGATCATAATCGTCTAATATTTTAAATAGCATTTCAACCACATCGGGATCGAACTGGGTCCCCGCATTTAAGCGGAATTGTTCCTTTGTTTCCTCCAAACTAAGTTTGGATCTATACTTTCTATCCGACATCATCGCATCAAAGGCATCTGCAACCGAAAGTATTCTGGCGAGAAATGGGATATCTTTGCCCTTTAAACCCTCAGGATAGCCTTTGCCATCAAATCGCTCGTGGTGATATTTCACCAATGGAACAACATCTTTAAACATTGAAATGGCAGATAGTATGTAAGCGCCTTTTAATGGGTGTTTTTTTATTTCTTCATATTCATCAAAATCAAGTCTGTCCGTTTTAAATAATATATCATCAGCAGTACCTATTTTGCCAATGTCATGGAATATTCCCCCTACCTTGAGAGTTTCAATCTCTTCTTCGGACAAGCCAAAACCTTCGCCAAGCCTCGACGCAAAATAGGCTACGCGATCCGAATGACCCCTTGTGTATATGTCTTTCGCATCAACAGTAAGTCGCAAGGCCTCTATAGTATCAATATACCTGTTACGAAGCTCTTGGTAAGTTTTGTCAAGCTCCTCTTTTTTCATATTGATAAGTGAGTGCAAAAAAGCATTATTTATTGATGATGCAGCCTGCGTTGAATATATTTCAAGCAAGCGTAATCCTTCATCAAAGTCGTAACTTTCAATGTAAATTACACCGATTGAATTACCCGATTCATTAAGCAATGGAAGAATGATCCCATGTTCTAAACGAACAGTATTTCCAGTTTCTCTAGAACGTCCGATGTTTTCCATCAGAAGCGGAGACAGCATGTTTATAAGGGATTGTGCGGCGATATCATACTCCCCCACTCCCTTAAAAATTATCTCCTCTTGCTGGCTATTGCAATCGTCAACAAGTATAAACGCATTCAAACTATTTACTAAGGGCATCAGCCCTTCTAATATTTCCTCAAGTATGGTAGAGATTGGCTGCAATTGGTATATCTTAGGCACGGTTTGAAGGATCCGATTCAGTCCATCTTTAAATCTTTTTATTGTGCGCATCTGGGATATTGATTTTATTCCGGATTCCACTAAAAGAAGCAGCTGATCAAAGCGATCCCCTTTTTCGCAATAACCCTGTATATCAAGAGCCTTAATGGTATCAAGGGGCGGGGCCAGATCCTTGTGACCTGTAAGTAGTAAAATGTATACATCCTTGTTGAATTTCCTTATCCTAGAAACAACTTCATCGCCGTGAATTGGTGCCATTATATAGTCAAGAACTATCATATCAAACTTTTCTTTTTTCATAATTTCGACGGCCTCTATTGGATCGGTAACACCCATGCAAAAATAGCCGCTTCGTGTAAGCATGACCTTCATTGAATTTATGATACCCTCTTCATCATCCACTACTAGGATCTTGTACTCCATAGATACTTCGACTACTCTTTTCCTCATACATAAATCCTCCTAAATGAGCGGTATTAAGGACCACAATTTAAAATATATAATTTTCAGCACCGAAACTGATGTCGATAACCCTCGACAAAACGAATTCTTTGAAGTGTCAAAATGAAAGTGGCAACGTTTTTATAAAAATTAAAACATTATAATTATATTTTACTTTGTTTTGAGTAAATTTGCAATAGAAAAGTTCTGTTTTCTGTTCTATGAACACATTTTCTTAAAAAAATTGTATTTTTTGTAGTCTACCCAGAAAAATTGTATTTTAAGTTTCCTTGACTAATTTGTGTTTATATCTTATAAATAATATATAAACGGCTTTGCTCTTTTAAAAGCAGCTGGAAAGTCAACTTTATATTTGCAGCTTATAATAGGAGGAAATTTTATGTTTGATTGTCATGTTCACAGTAGTTTTTCGGGAGATAGCCAAATGGATCCTAAAATTGCTATAAAAACCGCAAAAAAAATCGGACTTGATGGTATAGCTTTTACTGATCACCTTGATATTGATTATCCGGACTATGATCACGTTTTTATGATTGATTTTGAAAGGTATTCACGATATATGGATTGCTTAAAGAACGATTCTAAAAACGGGTTTAAGGTACTAAAGGGAATCGAAGTAGGTATACAGCCCCATGTAGTTGAAGAGACCCTGGAGGTAGTGAAAAAATACGATTTTGATATTGTAATTGCGTCGGTGCATGTGGTGGATAAGATGGATTTGCACAATGGTGATTTTTGTAAAGGGAAATCTCAAAAAGAATCCTATTCAAGATACCTTGAGGCCCTCCTCGAATGTATCGAGCTCTTCGATGATTTTGATATTTTAGGGCATATTGATCTTATTAGGAGGTACGGACATTATGAAGAACGTACATTGTCTTTAGACGATTATAAAGATCATGTTGATGCTATACTAAAAAAAATAATTTGCAGCGGTAAAGGCATAGAAGTCAACGCCTCCGGCTATAGATACAAACTTAATTCCCCCATGCCCGATTTTCAAATGGTAAAAAGGTATCACGAGCTTGGGGGGGAAATCATTTGCACCAGCTCCGATGCTCATACACCAGAGTACATAGGGCACAAGTTTGCGTATCTAAAAGAACTGCTTTTAAGGGCGGGGTTTAAGTATACCACGCATTTTGAAGGCAGGGAACCAATTTTTACACCATTAGCTCCCTGAATTATAAACTCCTAACTGATCCAACAAAAATGCTCCAACCAATAACCGCAAACATTTTTGATTGGGGCATTTTTAAAACTTTATTCTGGCTTTATTTTATGGTATATCTTTTTTCCCTTTCTAAGAATCAATTCGTTTTTATCCAAAGAATCAATGTTTATGATCTTATCAAATTCTTCGATCCTTACATCGTTTAAATACATACCACCCTGCTTTATAAGCCTGCGTCCCTCACCCTTAGATGATATTAGACTTGCCTTCATAAAAAGCTCTATAATATTTATACCCTGCTTAAACTCACCTATGGGTATCACAGTTGTTGGCATGCTATCGCTGCTCGCCCCTTTTTCGAAAATAGATTCTGCCGCATTTTTGGCCTTTGTTGCCTCTTCCTCGCCATGAATAAGTTTTGTCACCTCAAAAGCGAGCCTTATTTTTGCTTCGTTTATCTGCTGATCTTTAAGTTGTGCCAGTTCAAAAATTTCTTCCATGGGGACAAAGGTTAGCAATTTAAGACAGTTGATCACATCTTCATCATGGATATTTCTCCAATACTGGTAGAACTCATAGGGAGGGGTCTTGTTTGGATCAAGCCATAGGGCACCTTTTTCGGTTTTCCCCATTTTTTTGTCCTCGCTGGTAGTAAGAAGTGTAAAAGTCATGCCGTAGGCTTCTTTTCCTTCCACTCTTCTTATAAGATCGATCCCGCCGAGGATATTCGACCATTGATCGTCTCCGCCCAACTGCATTGTGCACTCGTGTTCCTGGTATAATTTCAAAAAGTCGTAGCTTTGCATAAGCATATAATTAAATTCGATAAAGGAAAGTCCTTTTTCAAGCCTAGATTTAAAACATTCGGCGGTCAGCATTCTATTGACCGAGAAATGTACACCGATTTCACGCAGAAAGTTTATATAATTGAGTTTCAAAAGCCAATCAGCGTTGTCGACCATTAAAGCCTTATCTTCCCCAAAATCTATAAACTTGGAGATTTGTTTTTTAAAGTTTTCTGCGTTTTGCATGATTTCCTCTTTTGTCATCATTCTCCTCATATCGGTTTTTCCTGTAGGATCTCCCACCATGGTAGTGCCCCCACCTATAAGAACTATCGGTGTATGACCCGCCTTTTGCATATGTGACATGGCAACCAATTGCAAAAAATGGCCTACATGAAGGCTATCGGCTGTCGCATCAAAGCCAATATAGAAGGTGACCTTTTCCCCCTCTAATAAATTTTTAATTTGCTCTTCATGGGTAACCTGGGCAATAAAACCCCTTTCTTTCAATGTTTTGTATACGTTTGACATAATACAACACCTCCGATTTGTAATATAGCAATTTTCAAAACAAGTGTAAAAATATCTAATGCAAAATATGTTAAGGATCAAACTTTGGAAAATTAAAAAGCCTTCCTGTCCTTGTCTTAAGGACGGGAAAGCTCCCGTGGTACCACCTTACTTTGCGTACTAATAAATTCCTTAGTAGCGCCTCATTTTTCCGCATTGCTGTAACGGGCAATATCCGCCATGGGGAACTCAGGAGTGTAATTCGCCTAGTTCACGTACAAGGAACCTTTCAGCTACCGGCTCCCTCTCTTTAGTGTCACCGTGAATGGCTACTGCCAAGACAATTGTATCTTCTCCGTCATCGTTGTTATGAAGTTGACAACATTAACAAATAAACAATATTGATTATTATTTTAACATAAGTTTTTTAAATTTACAACATGCTACATAAAAAACCCGTAGGCATTATTAAAAAACCCAAGGTTTTACTGCTTTTTTAGATGAAAAATTTGTCCTCTAGGCAATTACTCCGCCGCCCACTACCGTATCTCCTTGATAAAATACAACGGACTGACCTGGGGTTATTGCCCTTTGTAAAACGTCAAATTCGACCCTTACTCCCCCATCTTCTAGGGGTATCAGGGTTGCATCCGCCTCCGGTGCGGAATACCTGATTTTTGCTTTTATCCTCATAGGTTCTTTAAGGCCGTTTATTGATATATAGTTTAGATCATAGGCTATAAGTTTATTGCTAAATATATCGTTTTCACTGCCAAGTATAACAGTATTATTCTTGGCGTCCACTCTTATAACATACACGGGTTTCCCTAATGCTATACCCAATCCTTTTCTTTGCCCTACCGTATAATATACTATCCCACGGTGTTCACCCAGTACATTGCCCTCTGTATCAATAAATTTACCAGGCCTTATTTTTTGATTTGAATTCTCCTTGATGAACCTTCCATAGTCATTATCGCTTACAAAACATATTTCCTGGCTATCGGATTTTGAGGCTATATGCATACCTATTTTTAATGCCTTTTCCCGGACTTGCTCTTTATTGAATGTACCGATAGGCATAAGGGTCCTAGATAACTGGCTTTGCGACAAATTGTAAAGGGCATAGGTTTGATCCTTTTTTGAAGTGGCTGATCTTTTCAACAAATACCTTTCACTAATACTATCATAGGCTACAGTAGCATAGTGACCTGTAGCAATATAATCAAATCCCATAGATAAAGCTTTATTTAACATGGTCTTAAATTTTATATACCTATTGCAGGCAACACAAGGATTTGGGGTCCTACCTTTTAGATATTCGTTCTTAAAATATGAGATTACCTTTTCTTCGAATATATCCTTAAGATTCAAAACATAGTAGTCTATACCCAAGGTATTCGCAACTTTCCTTGCATCTTCCACCGCCGAAAGGGAACAACAACGTTCCTCCTCCGTTTCAAATTTTTCTTCTTTATCCGGCCATATCTGCATGGTTGCACCAACAACCTCATACCCCTGTTCCAAGAGCACTGCGGCGGCTACCGAGCTATCAACACCGCCGCTCATGCCCACCAAAACCTTTTTCTTTTGCATTTTTTAAAATACCACCTTCTATGAATCCCCGTTATAATGGAGGTGTACATCCTCGCATCTTCTTCCGCATGCCTTATTTTTTTCCCCTTTAGCTAAAAGGCCTTTTTTGCACATATAATCATTTATAGCGGCTTTAATTGCTTCCTCGGCCAGATTAGAACAGTGCATTTTTACAGGGGGAAGACCATCTAATGCCTCCGCAACGGCATTGTTTGTTACATTGAGAGCTTCTTTTACAGTTTTCCCTATTACAAGCTCCGTGGCTATACTGCTAGTAGCAACGGCGGCACCGCATCCAAATGTCTTAAATTTAGCATCAACGATTATATCATTTTCAATCTTAAGATACATTTTCATAATATCGCCGCATTTTGCGTTGCCAACTTCGCCAATGCCATCAGCATTTTCAATCTCACCAACATTTCTAGGATCCATAAAATGATCCATGACTTTTTCACTATACATTTTATTTCCCTCTCTTTACTTTTTCATATAATGGCGACATTTCCCTAAGTCTTTCAACTATACGGGGCAATATCTTCATCAAATAATCAACATCCTCCTGAGTGTTTTTGATACCATAGGTAATACGTAACGAACCATGGGCAATTTCGTGGGATAACCCTATCGCTAAAAGCACATGGGATGGATCAAGGGAGCCCGAGGTACATGCGGAGCCACTGGATGCCGCAATGCCCTTCATGTCAAGCATAAGAAGTAGTGATTCCCCCTCTATAAACTCAAAAGAAAAATTCACGTTACCCGGGAGTCTTTTGTGTCTATCGCCATTTAACCTTACAAAAGGTATTTTTTCTGTTATCTCTTCTATAGTCCTATCCCTAAGTTCTGTGAGTTTTCTACCCGTTTTATCTAAATTTAGGGCAGCAAGCTCAATTGCTTTTCCAAGACCCACTACAGCGGGTATATTTTCTGTGCTTGCTCTCCTTCCCCTTTCCTGCATACCCCCGTGCATAAAAGATGTAATTTTGGTGCCCCTTTTAATATACAAAGCCCCCGCCCCCTTGGGACCGTAGAACTTATGTGCAGATAGGGAAAGCAGATCTACATCCAGCTCAGATGCGTCAACTGGTATGCTTCCAACCGCTTGGACTGCATCGGTGTGGAATACTATGCCCTTTGCCTTTGCTATCTTTGCTATTTCCCTTATTGGTTGAATAACGCCGATTTCATTATTTGCAAGCATTATACTAATCAATATGGTCTCAGGAGTAATTGCATCTAGGACCTGAACGGGTGATATCAAACCATTATTATCAACGGGAAGGTAGGTTATGTTAAATCCATTGTTTTCCAAGTACTGACATGCATGAAGTACCGCATGATGCTCTATTGCTGTAGTTATTATATGTTTTCCTTTACCTTTATTAGCATATGCAACTCCTTTGATCGCCCAATTATCCGCCTCGGTACCTGACCCTGTAAAAAATATTTCCCTAGGCGTAACCCCAATTACCTTGGCAACCTTTTCCCGGGATTCTTCTAATGCTTTTTTACTTTGCCTCCCCACAGCATATATTGAAGAGGCATTACCAAATTGATCTGTAAAGTATGGAAGCATCGCCTCTAAGACTTCAGGTGATACTGGTGTAGTGGCTGCATGATCCATATATATATGCCTGTTGTTCATAATAATTACTCCCTCGTTTTTATTTGTAATTGGTTTTTTGCATTAAGCTGTTTTTAGCTTTGTAAAATGTTTGCATATTATTCTGCCAACATATTTGTATGGTATAGCAAATTGCCAATGATATAAACTTTATTTCCGTTTTATTGCTTTTTGTATAATTCAATCAGATCCGCCAATGTTATGGAATCTACAACTTCATTGATACTATCCCTAACTTTTTCCCATACCAGTTTTGTAATACAGCCATCAAATTTATCGCACTTTACGGGTTCCTTTTCTAAAATGCAGTCAATAGGCAGTAACGGACCCTCTAAAGCCCTTAGTACGGAACCGATTGTGATATCCCCAGGATCCTTTTCTAGCAAATAACCCCCTTGGGCTCCCCTAACACTTTTAACAAATCCCGCCCTTCTAAGGGTTGCAAAAAGCTGTTCTAAATAATTTTCTGATATATCCTGTCTTATAGCGATGCTCTTTAAGGCTATAGGTTCTTCACTTTGCTGAAGAGCTAGATCTAGTATTGCTTTGACACCATATCTACCCTTCGTTGTTAGTTTCATAGAGCATGTTCCTCCAATCCCGACCATGTTACTTGGTATTATATATTCAGAATAACACCTCGTGAAATGTTTGTCAATGACTTTTATAAATATTAAATTATTATTTTGGGTTTGGATCAAAAATTTAAAACATGGACATTATGCATTTTTAGATGCCCGCTATTTTTCCTAAAATAAAGGACTGTAATACCTCGTTCTTAACATGTTTTCTAGTTCATCTATACTTCTATTGTTAGAATTGACCATAAATACTCCATAGTTTTCTCTAATCCCAGAACTCATTGCAGGCATATTGTTCCCCGAAACATATGATATTTGGAAAGGGATGCCTTTATAAATAATTGCGTCTATCGGATAATTGTATGTTTCCAAATCTACAACATCGAACCCCCGTTTTAAAAGTTCTTTTTTTATTTCTCCCAAACCCTCTTGAATCGCCACAACCAAAAAAACCGCCTCCAGCAAAATTAATTTGAATCGGCTATTTATAAAAGCCAATTATAAAAAGTATTTGCTGTAAAAGGTTTTTATATGCATATCCCTAATGGCATCATTTTCGTACAGTAATATAATATATATAAACCGCCATTATTAAAATATAAAGAGTAAGACTGATTTCCCAATAAAAACGAAATACAGCTATATTAACGAGCAACAAAACAAACAGCGCTAAAAGTATCCATGCAAAAACCCTCTTAATCATGCAATAATTCTCCCCTTACAAATCTATTTATACTATCTATATTTTTAAGACTGTATAAGAATATATAAAATTTAACTTTAAGCGGATGGTGAGCAAAGGTGTTTGTATCAATACATTATTAAAGGGCACCCGTTTTTTTATAAAAAAAGGTCTGTATTGGACTAAACTGATACTTGTTACAAAATACAATTTGCTCGGTACTCCCCATAAAAAGTACCCCACCCATTTTTAATGATCTATTAAAATTTTTGTATATCTCAATCTTTGCTTCTTCGGTAAAATAAATAAGTACATTTCTGCAAACTATAAGATCAAAGTTTTTGGGATAAGGATCTGCCAAAAGGTTATGTTTTTTAAACTGTACACGGCTTTTTATATCTTCATTTAAGGCAAACATGCTCCCGTCAAAACTAAAATGCTTACTTACATATTCCGCCGGTAATTTACTGATACTCTTGGATGTATAAACCGCCCGCTTTGCTTTTTCCATTATTTCGTTATCTATATCGGTTGCAAGTACCGTTATGTTTTGGAGCGGGATAAATTTACTCAGTACCATTACTAGCGTGTATGGTTCATCGCCACTTGAACAGGCAGCACTCCATACCCTGAGGCTTTTGTTTTTCTCTAAAAGGTATGGTAATATAATGTTTTTAAGTTTGACCCACTGTTCTGGGTTTCTATAAAATTCAGATACATTAATGGTTATATAGTCTACAAACTCATCGTAAAGATTTTTGTCACTTTTAAGAGCGGATAGATATGATTTATAATCATGGAAACCATTTCTACCTATCAGAGAATTAATTCTTCTTTTCATTTGTTTTTCTTTGTACGAGCCAAGATCAATTTTAGTCAACGCAAGTATCTCTTTTTTGAAATCTCCATAATCCATTTGCATAAACCTATTCTCCATTCATTTTTATATCGGTTTTGAAACTTATTTCAGGAAGGAAACTTACATTGTAGTGCTATAACTATTTTAGCACAGTATGCAATGCCTGTAAACGCTCAAAAACGCAAAATATGCAAAACTCTCATGAACCAAATTATAAAACCCCAAACTTATAACTTATACAAGTCCGGGGTTTTAGGTTTATGAATACCGATACTTTTTTATAGGATAAACGTAATCAAATCTTATTTGACTCGGAAAGCATATCTCCTAGGGTTATATCCATATCCTCTCTGTGCTCATTTTGTTCATCTGCGGCTCTATTTGGTTTTTCATCGGAATCATCCCAATTATCACCTTCGGGATCTAAAGGCTCGACTTCCTTAATACTAAGACTGATTTTTTTGTTTTCGATATCTATTTCTAGGATTTGGGCATCTACTTCCATGCCAATCTCTAGTACATCGCTCACCTTCTCAAGCCGTCTATTAGATATCTGCGATATATGAACCAAGCCGTCAACTCCCGGCTCTAATTCAACAAAAGCACCAAAAGAAGCAAACCGAAGCACTTTTACATTAACAATATCGCCGGTATTGTATTTTTGTTCAGCTATATACCAAGGATTATCTTCCGTTTTTCTATATCCTAGGGAAATCTTGTTCTTTTCTTTGTTGAATTCTAAAATGTGGACTTCAACATTATCCCCTACGGTTAACACCTCTGAAGGATGTTTTACTCTGGACCAAGAAAGTTCGGAAATATGAATAAGGCCGTCAACGCCGCCAATATCTACAAAGGCGCCAAAGTTTGTGAGGCTTTTAACTATTCCCTTGCAAGTTTTTCCTATCTCTATGGTTTCCCAGGTAGCTTTTGCAAGCTCTGCTTTCTCTTCCTCTATAACTACCCTTGCCGACCCTACAAGTTTGCGTCTTTTCTCATTGAATTCTATAATTCTAAGAACTATATCCTTTTTAAGGAATACATTTAAATCCTTTACAAACCTGTCGCTTGCCTGTGAAGCGGGAACAAATATGTCGATTCCCTTATAACTTGCAATTAGACCGCCTTTTACAATTTCTTTTACCAATGCGTCTATTGGGGTTTTATTTTTGTAGGCGTCTACTACCTCATCCCAGTTCTTTTGAGCATCAACTTTCCTTTTAGAGAGCTTTACATTGCCCTCCCCGTCATTAATTGTTTCAACTAGGACTACGATTTCATCCCCTATCTTTATTTCGTCCTCAATTTTTACATCGGGTTCATAAGAATATTCCTCGACGGGTATAATCCCGTCAGCCTTATAACCCAAATCAACAAAGATCTCATTGCTGTTAAAGCCGATTATCTTTCCCTTAACTGTTTCCCCGGCTTGTATCCTAACAAACGAGCCTTCGAATGCATCGGCGAAATCTATATCACCATTTTTTTCTTTAACATCGACCTTCTCCTGATTGTTTAACTCACTCATTTTTTTAATAACCTCCTCAATTACCCAGTCCGGTGTTGAAGCCCCGGCAGAAATACCTACATTTTTTATGTTTTTTATATCTACCGGTGGTAAATCACCGGCGGTTTCGACTTTAAAAGTAAAATCGCAGTGCATTTTACAAATATCGTAAAGCTTTTGGGTGTTAGAACTCTTCTCCCCCCCAATTATTATCATCATATCCACTTTTTTTGCTATTTCTTTGGCCTCATCCTGCCTTTTAGCAGTGGCATTACATATTGTATCAAACTTCATATAATTTTTAAATTTTTCTTTTAGGATTTCATTTGTTTTATCCCATGTTTCGGCTGTTATTGTTGTTTGTGCTACGACACAAACCCTTTCGTCTGTTTTTATAAGGTTTTGTGCTTCACCAGCACCGTTGACAATAAAAGCGCTGTTATTACACCAGCCATTTATCCCTATGACCTCAGGGTGGTTTTTATCCCCTACGATTATTATTCTATAACCATCTTCATACCTCTCCTTTACTAGTGTATGAATTTTTTTTACATATGGACATGTAGCATCTTCCAAAACCAACCCCTTATCTTTAATTTTTTTATATATTTCAGGTGTAACACCATGGGCTCTAATCACAACATAGCCATTCGGCTTTAAATCTTCGATGTTATTGATGGCTTTAATCCCTTTGGATTCGAGATATTCAACCACTTGTGTGTTATGAATAATAGGACCTAAGGTATAAACGGAATCTTTTTGTTCTTCTAAAATACTATAAACGGTTTTTACCGCATTGTTTACACCAAAGCAAAAACCCGCCGATTTGGCAACTATAATTTCCAACTATTTTGCCTCCAATAGAGAATATATTTTGTTCATTATATTTTCGCTTACTTTGACAAGTTCACTATTAGTATATTTCTTATTTTTATCCAAATCAATAGTAAAAGGTTCGCCAAAAATGACTCTAATTTTACTAAAAGGGGTGTATTTTCCCTCTACGGCAACCGGAAGTATTGGTGCCCCTGTTTTTTGTGCAAGTAATGCCGCACCGGGTTTAACCCTTGCTTTTTTTTGTGTGTTATTACCTACCCGTGTACCTTCGGGAAAGATCCCTACAATATGGCCGTTCTCAAGGAGGCTTAAAGCAGTTTTAATTGCTTCAATATCTGCCTTTCCTCTTTTCACAGGGAATGCCCCAAGTCTTTTTATTATGGGAGATAATAAAGGAATTTTAAATAGTTCTATCTTGGCCATGTAATGAATTAATCTTTTGATTTTGCAGCCTATAAAAAGCATATCCAATTCCCCTACGTGGTTAGCACACATTACTGCCGCTCCCTCTTCGGGTATATTCTCCATTCCGGTGATCTTTACCCTATAAAGTAAGGCAAACACTACCAGAATAACCGCCTTTACAAATCTAATAAACATGATCCGTCACATACCCCATGATTTTTTCTACAACTTGTTTTATGGTCATATTAGTAGCATCTATTTCAATTGCATCTTCAGCCTTAACAAGGGGTGCAAATTCCCTTTTACTATCATTTTCATCCCTGTATCTTATATCCTTTTCTACATCATCCAAGGTTAAATTAGGTCGATTAGTTAAATCAAGCTCCTTAAACCTTCTTTTAGCTCTTTCTTTTACTGAGGCTGTCAAGAAAAATTTAAATGCTGCATTAGGCAATACATATGTACCTATATCCCGACCATCCATTACAATATTATTTTCTGATGCTATACATCTTTGGATTTCTACCATTTTAAGACGCACCGTTGGAAGTACAGCAACATTGGAAGCCCCAATGGATACCTCTGGGGATTTTATAAAAGATGTTACATCCTCCCCATCCAATATAATTTTAGGGGCGTTATCTAAGTAAGCTATCTTAAGATCAATATCTTGGATCATCCTTGAAACCCCATCCCGATCCAGAGTGTCTATATTTTCTTTGTGTGCTTTTAAGGCAACAGCCCTATACATTGCACCGGTATCGAGGTAAAGGAATTCTAAAACTCTTGCAATTTCTTTTGATATTGTACTTTTCCCTGCTCCTGCAGGGCCGTCAATTGCTATGGCAACCTTTTTTGCATTCTTATTCATATTACTTGCTCCTAAATTAAAATGTGCTAAGAATAACTAGCATCTGATATCAGGCCTTAAATTCTTTGCATCATTAAGATATATATGTTTCATATCTCTTTTACTTTTTTTGCTATTTATATGTAATAATACGCGGATGCACTTTTCAAGTCCTCCAGGGACATTTATCTCATTCATGCACATAAGCGCAGTACTTGTCCATCCAATATTTCTCGCAGCAACAGCAGGAAACGCCGCATTAAGATCCTGTGTAACTGTGAAAATGATGCTTATAATATCGTCCTCTAAAAGTCCATTGTTCTTTGCAATTTCATTTAAAAGGGTTTCTGTAGCAGATATTATTTCAGTAATATCATTGCTTAATACAGTTGTTGCACCTCTAATTGCTCTAACCATTAACCTAACACTCTCCCTGCCTTGCATGTGTAAAAACTTATACTACTCTATGGCCAAGGCCTATAGACACCTCATTTAAGTGCAATAAACCAATTCCGAAAAAAACAGCCACCGTAATATGGCTTTTATATCGGGCAACACCAATCTTTCCACCGACATTTAAACCTAATGCTTTGGGCATTATTTGTGTAAGTGCTTCCCGTGTCGCCCCTGCTATAGCTCCTTCTTCCACATGGTTTTCTAAAATAACCCCTTCTCTTTTAGATGAAACAACTGCTCTTTCTATTATTTTCATAACGGAATTTGTAAATTCTCCACCATAATTAACGGCAGCTGTATTTATTCCCATTTTAGAATATTCTAACTGGAATTGCTGTTCTTCTGTTCTATTTTTGGAAAGGGCAAGTTTTATTGCTGCAGCTGCGATTTCCTTGCTTCCGAACCCCTCATTTTTAAAAATATCCTTTGTCATGTTTATCCCTCTAAAATATAAAATTCCACATATGAATGCTATTTCTACACCATTTACAATTTATATATGCATTACTGAAAGAAATCTAATTTATTACCCAATCCAAATGACACTATTATATTATACTGTAATAATAAATTTAAAACAATAAAAATTATTTAAAGGGGGTTTTATTTAGTCAATTATTATCCTTGTAAGGTGTTTGAGATTAGAACTTATTTTTATTTTTTTCCCTAAGTCGCAGGATTTTATATTAGGGCTTGCAAAGGCAATTTTAACTTCAGCCTCTTTAGTAAGGCTCCCGTCAACCGATATAATATCCCCATCCATCACCCTAAGATTTACAGCACTTTTTGAAAACACCGCTATCTCATCGCCATTTAAGAGTATTTTAAGCGCTTCATCACTTTCTTGTCCACACAATTCCAAGGTGATCTCTCCCCTGCTGTATAGATATTCCTCGGTTTTAAGTGGGCATCCTTCCATCCACGAATCCTTTATAAAAAAAGTTTTTGCTGATTGGTTCATTATAGCAATCTGGATTAGAATAAGAGCAGAAAATAAAAAAACAAATGAGAAAAATAAAAACTTTTCAAAAATTCTCCCCGAACTTTTGTTTTTTAAATGAATCCTTTTACCATCGCTTTTACTGTTTTTTCTCGCCTTAAACACAACTATTTTCATCGGGCACCAACTCCAGCTATCTTTTAGTAAGAACATATTAATTTATTTTGCGGTCTTGACTGATATAAAATAATATGCTCAATTAGTCTAAAAAATACACATTTTAAAAACTCCTTAGCAGTTTGTGCCTGCGCAATAGCCCGTAGAAAAGGCAATCGTAAGATTAAATCCCCCGGTGTAGGCATCCACATCGATAACCTCTCCTGCAAAATATAGCCCTTTTATTAGCTTAGATTCCATTGTTGAGGGGTTTATCTCATCAGTACATACCCCCCCGGCGGTTACAATTGCTTCCCTAATTGGTCTTGAGTCTTTTATAGTAAGGGTAAGATTTTTAAGTGTTTTAACAAATGCCCATCTTTCATCTTTATTAATTTGGTTTACGGGCTTGTTTGGATCAATACCCGACAAATTTATAATAGGTGCAATCATTTTTTTGGGAAGAATATCGTTTAGTGAATTTCTAAATTGCTTTCTCGAATATTTCTCAAAATCCCGTCTTATTCTCTCATCAAGCTTCTCCATTGAAAGGGCAGGCTTTAGATCTATTAAAAGCTTTATGCCTTTGTAGTTGTGTTCTAGCATGTGTCTTCCAGAGCTTAAGATAATTGGTCCGGATACTCCAAAATGGGTAAAAAGCATTTCGCCGAAATCCTTGTAAAGTTCTTTCCCAATTTTATTTTTAACCGATATTGACACGTTTTTAAGGGATAAACCACTGAGTTGGGTTGGCCAACTCTCTTCCGTGATAAGAGGAACCAAAGATGGTCTTGGCTTTACTATGGTATGTCCTAAAGCCCTCGCCATAGAATAACCATCCCCCGTCGAACCAGTACCCGGATAGGAGAGTCCTCCTGTAGCTATTATTACGGATTCACACAAAAATCTCCTTCCATCTTTTAAAACAACCGCCTGCACCCTGCCATCCTTCGTTTCAATTTCCTTGGCAGGGGAATTTAGTTTTAACTTTGTATCGGTATTTTTTAAAAACCTTAAAAATGCCGAATTAACATCCCCTGCTCTATCCGAAACAGGAAATACTCTTCCTCCCCTTTCCTCCTTGGTTTTAAGGCCAAGTCCCTCTAAAAACCCAATGAGATCCTGGTTTGAAAAAGTATAAAACACCGAATAAAGGAAGCTCCCATTCCCCGGTGTGTTTTGTATAAGGCCTTCAACATCTGTGGTGTTAGTAATATTGCACCGGCCTTTTCCAGTCAAGAGGATCTTCTTTCCGATCCCATCATTCTTTTCAAGCAAAATCACATCATTTCCTCTGCCCGAAGCCTGTCCGGCGGCCATTAATCCTCCCGGTCCCGCACCAATCACGACAACCCTTTTGCTCATCTATATATGTCTCCTAAAATAAAACAAAATTTTACTACAATAATATAATGTCCAAAAGTCTTTTGGTTTAAGAATATATGGTTTAATCGCCCCCCTTTTCGTAAACATTGTATTCATCCCAAATTTTTTCAAGGTTTTCGAAGGTATCATAAATTTTGTGTTCCCTTCTCAACCCTACTGCAACAATAAGTGCATTTATTACACTTAAAGGGGCAACTAGGGAATCGACGAAAGATGCCATGTCACTTCTGACTGTAATAGCATGATCAGAATTTCTTGCTAGGGGTGAATCAATATTATCGGTGATCGCAATAACGGTAGCACCCCTATCTTTAGCAAATCTCATAGCGTTTATTGTCCTTTTAGAATATCTGGGGAAACTTATCCCTATAACTACATCACCCTTGGATGCATGAATTATTTGTTCGAACATTTCGCTTACACTCGTGGTGTGAACAAGCCTTACGTTGTCAAAAATTAGATTAAAGTAGAAACCCAGAAAACTTGCTAAAGGTGCAGAGCTTCTTACCCCCAAAATATAAATCCTTTTGGCTCTTAATATGCTCTCTACTATATCATTGAAAACCTTGTGATCTATTTTCTCAAGAGTAGATTTTATTTTATTCATATCCCCTTGAAGTACATTTTTTAATACATTATCAATATTTAGTTTTCCCGACGAAATCTTAATTCTTTGAACCGAGGTTAGCCTTTTTTTATTAAGCTCTTTTAGTACTTTTTGGAGCATAGGAAAACCATCAAATCCTATTTCGCTGGCAAACCTTACAACCGTTGATTCACTTACACCTACTTCATTTCCCAGTTTTGCTGCGGTCATGTAAGCTGCCCTGTCATAATTGTTTAAAATAAAGTTGGCAATTAGTTTCTGACCTTTGCTAAAACCTTGCATCCCCGATTCTATTTTTTTTAGTAGATCTTGGTTGTTATCCATGGTAAATTCCCCTTGCATAATTTAAATCGGAAACATCATTTTATTTTTTGTAGATTGTTATTTTGAGTTTATATCTAAGGCATAGCAAAAAAGGGGGAAATCCCCCTTTTTTTAAATTGGGTGCACTTTATTTTCATAGTCTACCATATCGGGATCTATTTTGTACTTCTTTGCTTTTCTAAACTCAAAGAAATTCTTTGCAACTTGAGGGAATAATGCATAGGAGAGAATATCCTCGTCCTGTTCTAGATATTCTTTCATTTCGTTTTTTATATTACTTAGCTCAGGTTTTATAAAGTCCGCAGGTCTTGCCGTAATGGGTTTTTCACCACCCAAGATCTTTTTTTGTACCTCTTTATTGATAGGTGCAGGTGTCTTCCCATATTCACCCTTGACCAAAGCTTTTGATTCCTTTGGTACCATTTTGTATCTTTCGCCCGTAACAATATTTAGAACTGCCTGGGTCCCGACAATCTGGCTTGAAGGTGTTACTAGCGGGGGAAATCCGAAATCTTCCCTTACTCTTGGTACTTCTTTTAAAACTTCATCAAATTTATCAAGGGAATTGGATTGCTCCAGCTGGGATACTAAGTTGGAAAGCATTCCGCCGGGCACCTGGTACTTTAAGGTGTTTACATCTACCCCCATTACCTTGGTGTTAAGAAGACCTTTGGATATATATTCTTCTTTGAGTGGTTTGAAATAATCAGCTATATCACTTAACTTATCAAGACTAAGCCCTGTGTCATAAGGAGTGTCCTTAAGTGTTGCTACAAGGGGCTCTGTAGGGGGCTGTGAGGTCCCCATGGCCATGGGCGAAATAGCACAATCAACGATGTCACATCCCGCCTCAATTGCTTTTAAATAAGTCATGGAAGCAACTCCACTGGTATAATGGGTATGAAGCTGTATAGGTACCTTTATATTTTTCTTTAGAGTTTTTACAAGATCGTAAGCAGCATAGGGAACCAAAAGTCCCGCCATATCTTTTATACATATCGAGTCCGCACCCATATCTACAAGACGTCTAGCCTCTTTTACAAAAAGATCTAGGCTGTGTACGGGGCTTATAGTGTATGATACCGCTGCCTGAGCGTGAGCACCTTCTTTTTTACAAGCTTTTATAGCGGTTTCTATATTTCTTGGATCGTTTAGGGCATCAAATATTCTTACAATATCCATCCCGTTGGCGGCAGCTTTTTGCACAAAATATTCAACCACATCATCGGCATAGTGCTTGTACCCTAAAAGATTTTGTCCCCTTAAAAGCATTTGAAGTTTGGTCTTTTTACAGTGATTTTTTATTGTTCTTAGCCTCTCCCAGGGATCCTCATTTAAAAACCTCAGGCAGGCATCGAATGTAGCCCCACCCCAGACCTCCAATGAATTAAAGCCTATATCATCGAGCTGGCTTATTACTGGCAGCATTTCTTCTATCTTCATTCTTGTGGCAATAAGGGATTGATGAGCATCCCTTAGCACCGTCTCAGTAATCTTTACCTTAGCCATTTGTTTTACCTCCTTCTTTTGGAAAACAATAATTTTATCTTAATCAGTTCAGGGATATCAGTACATCCCCTGCATTTACCGATGCTCCTTGGGAAACATTCACTGATGCAACCGTACCGTCATTAGGAGCCATAATCTCATTCTCCATTTTCATTGCCTCTAATATAAGTAGTACCTGACCTTTTTTCACCGTATCTCCAGAATTTACGTTGACTTTTAAAATAGTTCCCGGCATGGGTGATTTAATTGTCGTGGCACCTGCGGGTACGGCGGTATCTGTTTTTGCTGGTGATGCCTTGGCCTTGGGTGCATTTGCAACGGATGGTGCAGGTGCTGGCTGGCTTATGGCGGTCTGTGTCTCTTTTATTGCGCTGCCTCCAACCTCTTCCACTTCAACCTCGTACTGGCTTCCATTTACTTTTATAAGAAATTTCTTCATGTTAAATCCTCCTTAATAATTAGTACTGGGTATTTGACCCGATTTGTTCGATTCTCCCAGTTGTGTTCCATACTGGAGATGTTTGGGGTATCCTTTTAAAAGATTTTACTACTAGATTATCATTGGTATCTGCCTTTAGTAATGCAACAGCTGCTGATATTACTAGAATAATTTCTTTATCAATATTTTTTTTCATAATATCCTCCCCATGTTACCACGCACTGCAATATATTTTTAAAGGGGTATATTCCCGTGCTTTTTGGCGGGTCTATTTTCCCTTTTACTTGCAAGCATTTCTAAAGCGCTTATTACCCTTACCCTTGTCGATGCGGGATCTATGACATCATCAACATAACCGCGTGATGCTGCGACATATGGGTTAGAAAACTTCTCCTTATATTCTTCAATGCGCTTATTTCTTGCGTCTACAGGATCATCAGCCGCCTGTATTTCCCTTCTGAATATGATGTTTGCCGCCCCATCCGGTCCCATAACCGCAATTTCCGCCGATGGCCAAGCAAGTACCATATCAGCACCAAGATGCTTACTGTTCATGGCTATATAAGCTCCACCATAAGCCTTTCTTGTAATAATATTTATTTTGGGTACTGTGGCCTCAGAAAATGCATAAAGAAGCTTTGCACCATGCCTTATAATCCCGTTGTGTTCTTGACCTACACCCGGAAGGTAGCCCGGAACATCGGTAAATGTTAGAATCGGAATATTAAAAGAATCACAAAACCGCACAAAACGAGCCGCTTTATCCGATGAATTTACATCTAAAACGCCGGCAAAAGATTTGGGCTGATTTGCCACAATTCCTACTGTGCTTCCATTCATTCTACCAAAACCAATAATTATGTTTTGAGCAAAATGCTCCTGTATCTCTAGAAAGTCGCCCTTATCTACAACCGATGTAATTATCTCTAACATATCGTAGGGCTTATTAGAATCCGCCGGTATGATATCTAAAAGATTGTCATTTATTCGGTTTATATCATCGTTTGCAGCATAAGAAGGTGCATCTGTTAAATTATTATCAGGAAGAAAGTCAATAAGCCTTTTTATTTTTTCTATGCAATCCTTTTCATTTGAGCTTTTAAAATGTGCGACGCCGCTTATGGAATTGTGTGCATCAGCTCCCCCGAGTTCGTCGAAGGTAACATCTTCTCCGGTAACGGCTTTTATCACCTGGGGTCCAGTTATAAACATCTGGCTTGTTTTTTCCACCATAAATACAAAATCTGTAATTGCAGGGGAATATACCGCACCACCTGCACACGGCCCCATGATTACGGATATCTGTGGGATTACTCCCGAGGCAAGAGTATTTCTAAAAAATATATCCCCAAATCCTTTTAGGGCATCAATTCCCTCTTCTATTCTAGCCCCCCCGGAATCGTTTATACTTATAAAGGGTGCTCCCATTTTCATTGCCATATCCATAGTTTTTGTGATCTTATTAGCATGCATTTCGCCTAAAGAACCACCGATTACGGTAAAATCCTGCGATGAAGCAAATACCAAACGTCCGTTAACCGAACCGTACCCTGTTACAACACCATCTCCTGCAACCTTTTTTTTCTGCATATCGAAGTCAATACTTTTTGTTTCGACAAATGCATCAATTTCAACAAAGCTGTTTTCGTCGAATAATTCCTTGATTCTTTCCCTTGCGGTCATTTTTCCCGCTTCATGTTGTTTTGCTATCCTTTCGGATCCCCCGCCCTGTTTTAGCTGGGCTCTTTTTTCATGAAGAAGACCTATTTTGTCAACCCTATCCATCAATCTCCCACCTTTTTATTCTTTAATTAGGCTAATTGCAATTATCCCAATTTGCCCAAATATTATTATATGATATTATTACCAGGTTATAATCAAGATAAATTATATCTCACTTCTTCTTACATTGCAATATTTTCCCCCAAATGAATTTCTGCTTTTTCTAAATTTCTGGCTTCCCGGGAACACTTTTCACACGAAAGCTAAAAACTAGCTAAATATACATGAAGTATTTTCCGATAAACATGTAACATACCAGTTTACTATCTAGGATCTTACCATTTTATCCGATAAATTAATTATAGACTGAATTTAATAAGTATTATGCCCAGCAAAGTTAAAGGCAATAAAAAAATAAACATTCCAATTTACAAAATAAATAATTATGGCAGTGCGCTTTATTCTTATAATATACGAACAATTTTAAAGGCAGGGTGATACAATGTCAAACAATTTAACTCCACAAAGCGATTCTAATATTTTTTGCAAGGTATCAATCAATAATAATGGAAACTGGATCTACGGTCTTATAACCTATATCAACTTCGACAAAAATATCGCAGAAGTTTTTTTGCCCGCAAGATTCTTTAAAAGTTATTTAAAGGAAGGAAATAAAATACTAATAAAAACTATAAGCGAAAGTGATGAAACCTTGCTTTCCGGTAAAATCACAAGAAAAGTAATCTCTATGAGAAAGCAGGCAATAACAGTGCAGCTGGACAGCGTCATGAGCTTTGAAAACAAGAGAAAATTTGAAAGGTTTCATGTTAGTTATTGTTGTAAAATAAAAGATGATGATAATACTTCCTATTCATCAACCCTTATTGATATTAGTTTTAAAGGAGCATTGCTCTCTGCAGAAAATTACCTAGAAAGGGGTAAAATAGTCGCTCTTGAAATATGCTTAAATCCCAGTATAGTGCTTAGCTTTAAAGGAAGAATTATACGCAGGGCCAAGACCAAAAACAAAAAATATTGTTATGGGGTAGAATTGACTGATATAGACGAAGAAAACAGCATGCTTTTAAATGAGCTTATGGAATGTCTTTCGAGTAAAAGGGAAGAGATTTCCTATGAATGGAAGGTTTTTAATAAATTTAAATATGCTATTTATGTGGTATCATTACTTGGGATTTTTATTGCTGTGTTTACATTGTTTTTGACGGAGGTACTTTAAATTTTGAAGAAGTTTATTTAAGACTTTCAATGCAAACTAGTATAGGGGGGCAATTCATCTGGTTTATAAACTCGGTTTTCATTACAAGAAACTGTTTTTGATCTATTCCCCCCAAATAGTTAAGAACCCCTTCTTTTTCTTCAAAACCACTGTCTCCCCCATAATAAATAACAATAACAATTATACCCATCCTGTCAAGAAGTGAAAGAGCATTTTTAATAGCCCGTATTGTTGTATCCGGCTGTGTACTTATATTATGATCTCCTCCAGGTAGATACCCTAAGTTAAACATGACTGCCTTAAGCGGTGTTGTAATGTATTTATTCATGTTCTCGTGCCCATCTTTTATTATGTTTACACGCTTTTCAAGATTTAACTTGTGAACCTTCTTTTTCGTATTATATATGGCATCGTCTTGAATATCAAAACTGTAAACCCTGCCGCTATCCCCTACAAGTTTTGCTAAAAACACCGTATCATTTCCATTGCCACAGGTAGCATCCACCACGGTATCTCCCTCTTTTACAAACATTTTTATATAATCATGGGATTGACCCAGAGAATTTTTAATTAATTGCACATATTACACCCCACTATAATAATAATTTCACGAATTATTTTTGCGGCAACAAGTGCGGTTCTATCAGAAAGATCATAATGGGGAGAAACCTCCACAAGATCAAACCCAATAATATTCAAACCCTTTAATAAGCGGATTGATTTGAAAAGCTCTAGGGAAGTAATTCCACCGGGTTCGGGCGTACCTGTGCCGTTGGCATATGCAGGATCTAAAACATCTATATCAAGGGTTATATAGATCGGCCTATTTTTGATTTTTGAAATATTCTCCTCAAGGGGCTTGGCTACATCTAGGGTAAACATATTGGTATGTTTGTTTGCAAAATCAAATTCCTCTTTTGTGCCCGATCTAATGCCGAATTGATATATGTTTTTCCCCGGCATAAAGTCTGTTAGTCTCCTTATAGCGGAAGCATGGGAATTCTTATATCCTAGGTAATCTTGCCTTAAATCTGCATGAGCATCAAAATGCAAAACTATTAAATCATCGCCATATTTTTCGTATACCTTTTTTATGATGGGTACACTGATGGAATGCTCGCCTCCAACAAAAAGTGGAAATTTATTATCTGTGATTATTTCGGATGCGGCATTTTCTATCCTTTGGAAACTTCCATCCAAATCCCCAATAGGTAAATCCAAATCCCCTGCATCATAAAAGGTAAATTCGTCTAATGCCCTGTCCAAGTGTATACTGTATTCCTCCAGCCCCATGGAAACTTCCCTAATCTTTTGGGGGCCAAACCTTGCCCCTGGTCTGAAGCTGCATGTAAAATCCATAGGAACACCCACCAAAATCATTAAAGCCTGTTCATAGCTGTCAACACTTGCCATGAATTTGGTAGATAAAGTTGAACTCTTGTTTTTTAAAGTCATTATTCTGCTCCTTTTTATAAGCAATCTATAAAAATGCTCTATAAATCAAATAGAATATTTTATACCTTTTGCTCATTGGGTTGTATTAATTTTGCAACAAATTGTGGTAGGGCAAAAGAAGATTTATGGATATTTCCGCAATAATATTTCGTATCTATATCGGATATGTTTTTAACATCTATTTTTAAGGGATCATATTTTTTGGAACCCATGGTAAAGCTCCAGTATCCGCTGGGATATGTGGGTATTGCACAAGTATAAAGTCTCATTATTGGAAAAATTGAACCCACGTCTTTGCAAACTTTTTTGATAAGATCCTTATGGAAGAATGGGGATTCGGTTTGTGCAACAAATATACCGTCTTCTTTCAAACAATCATATATAGCACGATAAAATTCAAGGGAAAACAAACCCTCCGCAGGACCTACAGGATCCGTCGAATCGACGATTATAACATCGAAATCATTTTTATGTTCATGAACATATTTAATTCCATCGGCCACATTTACCTCGACCTTTGAATTATTTAAGGCACAACTGATTTCTGGGAGATATTTTTTAGAAACTTCAACTACCCTTTCATCAATTTCACATAGTATTGCATTTTCAACCGATTCATGCTTTATTATTTCTCTAATTGTTCCACCGTCTCCCCCACCAATTACGAGTACTCTTTTAGGATTCTTGTGGGTAAATAAAGGGATATGGGTTATCATTTCATGATAAACAAATTCATCCCCTATTGTGGTTTGTACGGTGCCATCCAAAACAAGCATTTTACCAAATTGCTCGGTTTCTATAAGTGCTAAATCCTGATATGGTGTCTTTTCGGTATGGTAAGTTTTTTTAGTTTTACAGGTTATGCCCACCGAAGGGGTCTGGAATTCGGTATACCAAAGATCCAATTCTATCACTCCTATTATAAATATAATTTTTGAATTCATTTAAAATTTGCACAAAAAATATATATTTTATCCTTGTTTTAATACACCATTAATATTTTAAATAGGAAATGATGTTTTGTCAAAACATTTTTTTTGCCCCCTGTGGTATAATAAATTTTAGCCCGCTTTATAAAGTCAAAGCAAAATTTATATCAGGTAGGAGGTTTTCAAGTGATGGATGAACACACCAAAATATCAGAAGAAAAAATACAAAATGAAAATAACAGCGAATCGGCATCAGAGTCAACGCAAAATCCACTGGAAAAAACACAGGATTTTAAAAGGGATCCATCCCCGCCAAAAGACGAACAACATATTCTGCCCAAGAAGCTACATGCCCCTGTTGTTTATAAAAAACTTTCCAGCTGGTCTACCTTTATGGGGATTTTGGCAGTTATTAAAGGGGTAATCCTTTGCCTTGGTATAGTTACCTCTATTATTGGTATTCCACTTATATTTGCTGGAAAGAGGCTCATAGGTGCAGTGGACGATGTAAAAGAGTTTACCGAAACCGAAGATCCATCAAAACTCTCAAAGGGATTTGACAAGCTAAACACCTATTTTAAGGTATACGGAATCCTGAGCCTTATCGGACTTATAATAGGCTTTTTATCCTTTATTGCATTGCTGGCGTTTGGGCTTTATTCAAAGGATTTTACCTCTTTTTCAGTGAGAATCCTCCATTTACCCTCCTCCATATCCCCAAGATAAACTGATCCTATAGAGACCCTTTTAAGGGATATGACGGGACAACCAATCACATCGCACATCCTTCTGACCTGTCTGTTTTTGCCCTCACAAAGGGTTATTTCCGCTGTAGCCCTTCTGCCCTTTGTGTCTAATATTTTAAACTGTGCAGGCATAGTAAGGGTATCATCAATCCTAAGGCCTTGCCGGAACCTTTGTATATCATTAGGCTTTGGGGTACCATCTAATACGACTTGATAGGTTTTGCTTACTTTGTACCTGGGATGGGTCAAATTGTTGGCAAAATTACCATCGTTTGTGAGAAAAATTAAACCGGAGCTATTATAATCAAGCCTGCCAACAGGAAAAATTCTTTCTTTTAAATCATCTACCAAATCCAACACTGTGGGTCTGCCAAACTGATCTTTGACGGAACTTATATAGCCTATGGGCTTGTTTAATGCTATATAAATTTTATTCTCTTCTCTTTGTATAACATTATCATCAATTTTGACGCAATCCTTTTTACCTACTTTTGCTCCCATTTGCTTTACTATACTCCCATTGACACTTACTCTCCCCTGGGCTATCAATTCTTCCGCTTTGCGTCTTGATGTAACACCACATTTTGCAATATACTTTTGTAACCGCATTTCTTCCATAAAAAATCCATTCCTTTCAAAAACCCCATATTAATTTAACATATTATCAGCCAGTCTTCAAGCATTTGCTCTTTAGATTTAAAAACCCATTTTTAGAAGGATTAAAAAGGTCTTCAGGCAAACAGCTTTGCATAAGGGGCTTGACATATAACCATCATCAAAAGTAGAATGTACATACATTAATATTAATTTTAGGGTGTGGATATGATAGTCAAAACTTTAAATTGCTTTAAAAAACGCAAATACCTTGCTTTGATTTTGGTGGGAATTATATTAAGACTTATATGGGTTTTTGCCATGCCTACCTTTCCGGAAACGGATTTTATGTGGTACCATGTAAAGGGGTTAGAATTATCCCAAGGTAAGGGATTTTTGTATGGGTTTTATCCCCACTATATAGGGATTGAAAATCTCCCTACTGCCTTTAGACCCATAGGATATCCGGGGACTCTGGCAATTCTTTATTTTATATTTGGTTCTAGTTTTTTTGGTATAGAGTTTATGATGGCTAAGCTTTTTAATATTTTACTTTCAACACTAATAATGTTTTTGACCTATAAACTAGCGAATCAGTTTTTCGGTAAAAAAATTGCTCTTATAACTTTGTTACTCTATGCTCTATCGCCCCTAGCCATAACTTACAATAGCATTATATGTTCCGAACTTTTATTTTCTGCGATATTGATGCTTTCAATTTATTTATATTTTAATAAAAATAACCCATTTCTTATAGGGCTTTTGATCGGTTATTTGACCCTGATAAGACCAATTGGTGTATTTATACCCCTAATTTTTGTACTCTACGAATTCATAAAAAAAGATATTAATTTAAAGCATAAGGTTAAATATGTACTCTCATTTGCCGTAGCAGTGGTATTGGTTGTTACCCCATGGATTGTAAGAAATTACATGGCGTTTGGCGAATTCATTTATTCCACCAATGGCGGGTATGTATTTTATGTGAATAATAACGATTATGCTACAGGTTCTTGGAGCGATCCCTTTGGATACCCCGATAGTCCGATGTTGGAATATAAAACGGATGAGGGATTTGATGAAATGGCTATACATAAGCATGGAACAGAGCTTGCAAAAGAATGGATAAAGTCCAATCCAAAAAGATTTGTTGAACTGGCCTTTCTTCGTATTGCAAATTCGTATTGGTATAAGACGGACGATATAAAATGGTCTTTGACCGTAGGCATAAACCAATGGCATCCTATTGCCTCTAAAGCCGTCAAACTTGAGAAGCTACTGTACAGACCTTTTTATATATTGCTTTTTATTTATATACTTTATGCCATAATAAGGTTTATACGCTTTAGAAAAATAGATTTTACAACTTTTATACTTCTCATATTTTTGTATTTCAACGCAATGATGTTTGTACTTGAGGGAAACCCAAGGTACGTGTTCCCCCTTCACCCGATCTATTCAATGGGTGTGGCTTTTATTATATTTAATCTGTCAAAGGTTATTTTCAAAACAACTAACGAATGAGATTAGAATTCTTTATTGTTTGCATATATTTTCCTTCACAAAGCCATTAGGGATATAAAAACCTTTATATCCCTAATGTTACGGCATTTTGTTTATCTTTACGATTCTTTCCTAGTATCGCTAAATATAAGGTTTACAAGCTTCATTGGGCTAATGGTTGAAATTGCATGCTTGTATATAAGCTGTTGCCTTCCCTCGGTATCCAAAACTACTGTAAAGTTATCAAACCCCTTTACCAGCCCCTTTAACTGAAATCCATTAGTAAGGTAAACAGTTACGGGAATACGCTCTTTCCTCACCTGATTAAGAAAAACGTCTTGCAGATTAATGTTAGTTTTAACCACAGATAATCCTCCTTCGATTCTAGCTTTTTTATCTTTATTTTAAAACATATTCATAAAGCGAATTAAACAACTGTAGAATCTATTAAATTTCTACAGAACAGAATATTTATGGAGCATTTAAGGATGGCGAGAATATCATTTTAAACCCCGCTGTCTATATTCTACAAGAAAATGCCATAGCTTGCAAGATAATGTTTAATTTTTTTGAATGTTTCGTCTTGGTTTAGATATTCATCCCCATCGATCCAGTATATATCCTGGAACCTTTTAAACCATGTAATCTGACGCTTGGCATATCTTCTCGTATCCCTTTTTAAAATTTCAACAGCTTCGCCTAAGGTCAGCTCTTTTCTCAAATATGCCAAGATCTCCTTGTAGCCTAACCCCTGCATGGCGATCGCATTTTTGTCGTATCCATTTTCTACAAGACCTTTAACTTCACTTATCAGGCCTTTTTCTAGCATTAGGTCTACGCGTTTGTTTATCCTCTCGTAAAGCCTTTGCCTATCCATCCTAATTCCCAGCAATATAAAGTTATGTATGGGCGGTTTTTTTCTTGATTCCTTTTGATGAACAGAAATTGGCTTATTGGTATAATTGTATACTTCAATTGCCCGCACAACCCTTTTTACATTATTTTTATGTATTTTATCTGCAGCTGCAGGATCAATTTGCCTTAATTTATTGTGGAGATATTCATTGCCTTTTTCCTGTGCCTCAAGGGTAAGCTTTTTTCTTAGTTCCCAATCACATATTGTATCGGAAAAATCTAAGTTAAATATTAATGAATTTATATAAAGACCCGTGCCTCCGACTACTATCGGGGTTTTTCCCTTCCCTAAAATTTTATCTATATATTTTAGGGAAAGATCCTTAAATCTTGCAAGGCTGAATTCCACGTCCGGTGTTATTTCATTAATAAGATAATGTTTTATACCCTGCTTTTCCCTATTACTTGGCTTGGCTGTGCCAATGTCCATAAATTTATAAACCTGCATCGAATCGGCCGAAATAATCTCCCCATCAATTTTTTTGGCGAGTTCTATCGATAGTTTTGTCTTCCCCGATGCGGTAGGACCCACTATTACAATTACGTTACCCAAATCTAACCTCCAATTCGGTTGCATTGACTATGTGTTTTATAAATTATACGATACGTTTAAACATCTTTTCAAGTTCGCGGCGGTTTATTTTTATTATTGTCGGCCGACCATGGGGACAAGTATATGGATTTTCAAGTGTTGCAAGAGAGTCCAGCAAGGCCCTGATTTCTTTTTCGTTAAGCCTTTTATTTGCTTTTATTGCCGACTTACATGCAATACGATAGAGTATTTCATCCTCTACCCCCTCGACCTCCATTCTGCCCTTTGACATTAGAAGATCAATTATTTCTAAAAAGGCCTCCCGAATACCTCCTTCACCGATGTCAATCGGCACTGAACGCAGTATAATTGAATTGTTTCCAAAGCTCTCAAAAATAAACCCGAGTTTTTTCAATAGCTCTGTTTTTTCCTTTACAAAATCGCTTTCTTGATTGGTAAGCTCAATGATTAATGATGTCAGTAAATACTGCGCCATATCCTCCGCTTTTTTGTACCTATTCCTAATTTTCTCAAACATTACTCTCTCATGGGCTGCATGCTGATCAACAAGAATTAGCCTATCGTTGCTTTGAAGCAGAATATATGTAGAAAAAGCCTGGCCTATGATAATTGAATTGTTGAATATATCTTCTAAAGTGTGTTCTGTGGCATTTTCTATTTGCTCCATATTTGAAACTTCCCTAGATTTTGGCTCCCTTTTGATTTCTTCTTTATTTGTCAGGTTGCTTATATTATCCTTCCCCATATCCTTTCGGGGTTTAGAACTATTGAATATAGTACCGGTATCTATGGGAGTTTTCTCGTCTGCGATATGTTTTGGGGGAGAGGTAATCTCCCTTTTTTTCTTTATTGTATCCAACTTTTGCTGTATGCAGTTTTCCTTCGATATTTTTGTTTCTTCGAAAGCAAAATAATCCTTTCTATTTTCATTTAGTGCAACATTTCTGATTTGGGATTTACCCAACAGAGTATCGTTTATGGCATGATAAACGCTTCTGAATATATCTTGTTCTCCCGAGAATCTTACTTGTGTTTTTGCAGGGTGAACATTAACATCAACCAGCATAGGGTTTAGTTTTATGTATAGCACAACAAAGGGATGTTTATTTTTAAGAAGATGGGTTTTATAGGCTTGATCGATGGCAGCAGATATAATTTTACTTTTTATATACCTGCCGTTTAAGTAAATTGATTGGTGATTTCTGTTGGCTCTGGATATCTCAGGTCTTCCAATATATCCCCATATTTCAATCTTTTCATCGATATGGGAAACCTCTATACACTTTTTTGCAATATCGTTTCCATATAAGCTGAATATAGCACTTAGGATGTCATTATTGCCCGGGGTATGGATAACGGTGTTTTTGTTGTTCAGGCATCTAAAAGATATATGGGGGTTGCCCAGGGCTACCCGGCTTACTATATCGGATACATGTCTTGCCTCCGTGGAATCTTTTTTTAGGAATTTAAATCTTGCAGGTGTATTGTAAAAGAGCTCTCGGACAATAAAGGTGGTACCGGCAGGACACCCTGTTTTTCTAGACTCTAAAACTGTGCCCCCCTGAATCCTAATGTATCTTCCAAAATCACTATCGGCCTGTCTAGAGGTTAACTCCACCGTCGAGACCGAAGCAATGCTTGCAAGTGCTTCACCCCTAAAACCAAGGGTAATAACGGTTTCTAAATCGTTTGCATTTCTGATTTTACTGGTAGAATGTCTCTCAAAAGCTATTTCCATATCATCCGCAGCAAAACCCTTGCCGTTATCCATAACCTTAATAAGGCTTATCCCTCCATTACTTATCTCTACCGATATAGAGTTTGCGCCCGCATCAATAGAGTTCTCCACAAGCTCTTTTACAACCGAAGCGGGTCTTTCTACCACTTCGCCCGCAGCTATTTGATTTGAAGTGTTCTCATCAAGAATTACAATCTTACCCATATAAAACCCTCTCGTATTGGAATTATTCTATCGGGGTAAAAACCCATTATAAAAATCTTTATTCCCTAATCTTTTTTTGAAGATTATATATCATATTTAGCGCATCCAAAGGTGTAAGTGTCGAAACATCAATACTTTTTATTTCATTTAAAATTTTATCATGGCTCCTTTGTGCTGCATTAAAGGAAAAAACATCGAGCTGTCCCCCAATTACTTTTTGTCCTTTTCTAGGTCGGCTTTTTTTTCCTGCGATATCAGCATCTTTTAATTCCTTCAGCAGTTCGTTTGCCCTCACAATAACCATATCCGGCACCCCTGCCAACCTTGCCACCTGTACACCATAGCTATTGTTGGCCCCACCCCTTAGTATTTTCCTTAAAAAAATGATATCCTCCCCTTCTTCTTTGACCGATATGCAATAATTCTTTACACTGTCCATTTCCTCTTCCAATTCAGTTAACTCATGGTAATGGGTTGCAAAGAGTGTCTTTGCACCAATCTTTTCTGATAAAAATTCAATTACCGACCAAGCTATACTCAAACCATCATAGGTACTTGTGCCCCTGCCTATTTCGTCAAGAATCAAAAGACTTTTAGAAGTGGCATTTTTCAGTATGTTTGCAACCTCCGACATCTCAACCATAAAGGTACTCTGACCCGATGCCAAATCATCCGATGCACCAACCCTTGTAAATATCCTGTCCACTATACCAATATATGCACTTTGGGCGGGCACAAAACTACCAATCTGCGCCATTAGCACAATCAATGCAACCTGCCTTAGGTATGTGGACTTTCCAGCCATATTCGGTCCCGTGATAATCGCTATTTGATCATTTTTTGTGTTTAGGTGAGTGTCATTAGGAACGAATTCCCCCTGCCCCACCATTTTTTCTACTACCGGATGCCTTCCGTCACATATTTTAACTTGGCCGTCTTCGGTTATCTGGGGCATAACATAGCTTTCCCTATCCGCAACCTCTGCCAAAGAACACAAAACATCAATTCGGGAAAGTCCATGTGCCGTTTGTTTCATTCGGGTTATTTCCTTTGCAATTTTATCTCTAATATTTACAAATTCATTATATTCAAGGGCGGTAAGTTTATCTTCCGCATCCAACACAGTATCCTCGATTTCTTTTAATTCCTGTGTTATGTATCTTTCGCAATTTGCAAGGGTTTGTTTCCTTATATAATCCTTTGGTACTTGGGAATAATATGATTTTGTTATTTCAATGTAATATCCAAAAACCCTATTAAACCCCACCTTTAAATTTTTTATACCCGTACGCTCTTTTTCCCTGCTTTCAAGTTCTAAAATCCACCCTCTACCGTCCTTAGATGCACTTTTTAATCTATCGATTTCCTTATTGTAGCCCACTTTTATAATCCCACCCTCTTTTACTGAAACGGGTGGCTCATCAACTATGGAGCGTTCGATAAGCTCGTAGATATCTGAAAGATCGTCGAGCTGATTGTAGCTAAACGCGTTGAGGGATGTCTGGGCTTTCTCCATCAATGCTTTTATGTGGGGAACCTGCCCAATAGAAGTTTTGATAGATATCAGATCACGGCAATTGGCAGAACCTAGAATAATCTTGCTCATTAACCTTTCTATATCATATACCAATTTTAAAAGCTCACGCAACTCCATCCTTAGCATGTATTTCTCTTTGAACTCACTTACTGCCTGCAATCTATCATTTATGTCGTGAATATTTATAAGGGGCTGCTCTATCCATTTTCTTAGCTTTCGTCCGCCCATCGAGGTGATTGTCCTATCCAAAACCCAAAGCACCGATCCCCTTCGACTTTTTTCTCGCATAGTTTCCGTTAATTCAAGGTTCCTTCTAGTGGATAGATCCAAAACCATATATTCTTCAACTTTATACATGTTAAAATTACGGATATGTCCAAGATTGGCCTTTTGGGTTTGCTCAAGATACCCTAAAAGAGCCCCCGATGCATTAACAAACAAATCAATGGTATCTTCCTCCACTTCGTGATCTTGAAAATACTTCTTTATTTTATCGATAGAATAGTCCTTACAAAATAACCCTTCGTCTACATTTGATATATATAGATTAAATCTTTTCTTTAATTTGGAGATAACTTCCCCATCGTTTTGGAGCTCTTTGTTTATGACGACCTCACTGGGCGAAAACTTGGCGATCTCATCCATAAGTTTGTCCGTTGTGTTGCCAAAAGTAATGTTGGTCGAAAAAAATTCGCCTGTTGTGAGATCTACAAAAGCAACTCCGTAAAAACACTTTCTTTTATAGATCGACATAAGATAATTATTCTTTCTTTCATCCAGCATGGTGATATCTGTTACTGTCCCGGGTGTTACAACCCTTATGACCTCTCTTTTTACAAGTCCCTTTGCAGATACTGGATCACCTACCTGCTCACAGATTGCCACTTTATAGCCTTTATCAACTAGTTTTGAAATATACGAATCAGAGGAATGAAAAGGAACCCCGCACATGGGGGCTCTTTCCCCAAGCCCGCATTCCCTACCTGTAAGGGCTATTTCAAGTTCCCTTGATGCTGTCTTCGCATCAGAAAAAAACATTTCATAAAAATCCCCCAGCCTGAAAAAAAGGATGCAATCATTATACTGTTCCTTTATTTCCATATACTGCTGCATCATTGGTGTCAACTTAGTCATTATTACCCCACCTACAAATTATAATTATCTACACCCACCGCATGTGTCACAGCCCTGCGATGAACATGTATCATCACCCGATATAGAGTATACAAGCACATCGTTTACTTTTTTAATAAGTCTGTCCAATTTATCCTTTGAATCAATATAATTCCTTATAACCTCGCATTCATTTACTTCATCAAATTTTAGTGATAATTTATCTTTAATGCAATCTAGGGTGTTTTTATCAATGTCCTCTTGGGCTGCCATTATCATTTCAGTCTGTAATGATTGATATTCTTTGAATATTGCCCTTGCCCTATGATCCCTTTCCAATCCTCCCTCCCACTTTCTGTAGCTAACCATCTCATCCGAAGAAGCTATCATTTCGCCAAGTTCCCTTGCCTTTGTAAGAATATCCACATTGATCACCTCTTTGTTTTTTTACTGCAACCCTTTTATACAAAAACCAACTATCTTAGTAAATTAAACTTCTGCTTTTGTGCCATCCTGTAGTAATTGTATCACAAAATTGTCCCTCAAAATAACCCATATGTTCGGCAATAAACATTTGGAAAACTTCTGTTATATTATTTATCGTTTATTCTTCCCAATTACAAAATAGAAAATTATATTTTTTTGTATAACTTGGGGGTTTTATTTTATAACCCCCAACACTGTTCCTTCAAGGGACCAAGTCTTAACACTGTCTACCTTAACCCTGACGAGTTTACCTACGAGGTTTTTATCTCCTTTAAAATTTAAAATTTTATTTTCCCCCGTTCTCCCCGTATAAAAATTCTCATTGGTTTTACTTTTACCTTCAACTAGCACCTCAACCGTTTTATATAGAAAATCACCATTTAACTCTTTGCTAATTTTGTTTTGCAAACCAAGAAGCCTTTGGAACCTCTCCTTTTTTATTTCTTCTAAAACCTGTTCCCCCATTTCCGCTGCTGGGGTGCCTGTCCTTTTCGAATAAAGAAAGGTATAGGCGCTGTCAAATCTTATTCTTTCGATCATATCCAGAGTTTTTGAAAAATCCTCTTCTGTTTCTCCGGGAAACCCTACAATTATATCCGTAGTTAAGGATATACCTGGAATATGTTTTTTAATTTTTTCTACAAGCCCTATATACTCTTCCCTCGTATACCCCCTATTCATCTTTTTGAGAATTTGGCTGCTCCCTGCTTGAAAGGGAAGATGTAAATGTTTGCAAACTTTATCGCAATCCCTCATTGCGTAGATCAATTCGTCGGATAAATCCTTAGGGTGGGATGTCATAAATCTAATTCGCTCAATTCCCGGTAATTCGTTAATTTTACGGATCAAATCTGCAAAAGTAATATTTTTAGGAAGATCCTTTCCGTAGGAGTTAACGTTTTGTCCTAACAAAGTGATCTCCTTAAAGTCATTATGACCTAATGTCCTTACCTCATTAACAACGTCTTCTATCTCTCGGCTTCTTTCCCTTCCGCGTACATAGGGCACTATACAGTAGGAGCAAAAATTATTGCATCCATACATTACAGTGACCCATGCCTTAACTCCATCTTTTCTCTCTGCTGCCATGCCTTCAACTATATATCCATTAATATCCCAAACATCGGTTAAAAATGTTTTTGAATCCATTGCATTATAAAGAAGTTCGGGAAATCTGTGAAGGTTGTGTGTTCCAAATATAAGGTTGACATGACGATATGTCTTCTTTATGTGCTTAACTACTTCCGGCTGCTGCATCATACAACCACATATAACTATAATAAGATTGGGGTTTTTCTTTTTTAGATGCTTTAGCTCACCAAGATGACCATAAACCTTAAACTCCGCATTTTCCCTAACACAACAGGTATTGTATATTACTAAATCGCTATTTTTTGCGTCATCGGATTCCGCATAACCCATCTTCGAGAGCATTCCCGCAATTTTTTCGGAATCATGCTCATTCATTTGACAACCCAGCGTTACCAAATGATACAGCATTTTGGTTTTGCCGTCAATTTCCTTTTGGTAATTAATCTGTTTTATTTCTTCTATAAACTGCTCTTGTCGGATCATTTCATCTTCTGAAACGCATAAGGCTTTTTTTTTCTTTGTATCTTCCAACTAAATACCCTCCAGTAAAATATCCGTCTTAATCCTTCGAAGTTACAATACTTATTTGTATCTATAATAGGGGAGTCTTCTCAACCGATTGAGTTGGTATCCAATCCATAAAACCCCTTATTCAGACAAAGCTCTGCTCGTTTTTTATCTTTTCCTTCTGATTGAAGGGAGTCATGTAAAAATTTTGGGTTCTTTTTTAAAAAACTTTCCATTGATTTTTCAGGTTCGGATATATATTGTTGCACCATATTATACTGTGCTTTATTTATCATACCCAACTGAAAGATATTTCTAAAAAATGCAGTATCTATATTAACCATCGAAAAGGATTCTATCCCGTTCGAATTCAAAAGTTCCCCCCCACCCTGCTTTCTATCTATGACTACAAGGCTCCATTTCATACTGCCGCCATTGTTTTTTATAGCGGGAATCCATGCTCTTTGGTAGCTTGATGCCTCGGTGATAAGATCTGCAACATGGAGGACGTTTCCCCCATTCAAGTCTCTTTTAGTCCCGCTCTTCCCATTGTTTGTGATTACAAAATCCATATCCTTATATATTGCTATATGGGGTTTGTCTAGAAGTTTTGCAATGGTAAATGAAAAAAACCAATCCCTTCTTTCCCCGCCAGAAATATAAGTTATATCATCAATATCTATATTCCTTTTTATCAGATCATACATTTTGTCAATTAAGCCCCTGTAGATATCGTTGCTTTCATAGTTTTCCCACGTTTGCGCAAGTATGTTTCCGGGGCATTGTATCTTATTTTCTTTTTCCTTATTGATAAATTCCAAAAGTTTATTGGCTTTTTCCTCGCTGCCATATAAAAAGTGTGTATTAATATAATAAGGACCTATTTTCCCCGAGGTATACCAAAAGGGTGCATTTTGCGGGCATAATCTCACCGCATTGGTTTCAAAAAGCCAACTTAACAATTCTTTGTTTTTATTGTTCAACAGTTATCTTTCCTTTCGTATAATTGTATATTAATATATTATTTAAAAATAGTGTTAAACATCCTACTCTTTAGAGTATAATATTAATGTAATAATTTATAATTATACTATAGTTAGTGCCATTTTTAAAGTAAATGTGATATAATTATAATATACAGCTATTAATAACGTATGTTTTGTTTAACACCTTCGTACTTACCGTTTCGGATCTTATAGAATTAGGGGCAAAGTTTTATTTTAATGTATATTCTCAGTATAATTTAATCTATGGAAAAACGTACCTGAACGCAGTTCAGCTTTGTTTGGCATTAAATCCATTCCAGGGGCTATATATCATACCTTCTTCGGCAACTTAGAAGTGTATTTGTATATAAATTTAAACAGAGTTTTGTAAAAAAACAATCAAATTCTATTATTTCATTTGTTTAATGTTTTTTTGTTCCACAGGGAGGGATGTATTATGACTATGGGTAACAACAGGTTAATGGAATGCAACAGAGACTGGACCGGAATAACAGTAGTTGGTAACAAAGGTAAACCAGTTTTTCTTAACTATAACCAAATTAAGGAAATAAGATTTGGTTATTATACCGAGTCAAAACTGTTTTCAAAAAAAACCAGCGAAAAAATAGAGATATGTGCCGAGGGTTTAAATGCGCCAATACTGTTGCTAAAACAAATGGATCAAAAACATTTTGATCAGTACAAGCAAGAAATAGCAAAATTTGCAAGGGACAATAAAATTAAATTGGTCGAATTTGATTAAAAACCTGTCTAAAAGGGGTGTGTGGTTTATATTTACATACACCCTTTTTAGATCGGGTACGGCAAAAAATTAAATCATGTTTTGCCATATATACATTAATCTAAATGCTGCAAAAAAGACCAGTTTCCACTTGAAATGCGTCTATCCCAAGCATATTTGCAAGTATAAAGCTTTTTTTCATCTTGCCTAGACTTTACCCCAATTGGGCAAGTGCATCTTTTATCAAGTTTTCATCGTCCACTGTGCACTGTATAACCTTTCCTATCTCTTTTCTTGGTAGCACAAAAACAAGTTTTCCGTCTCTTATTTTTTTATCAAAGAACATCTGATTATATACTTTTTCTGGATTAATGCCCTCGAGTCTTGTGGGCAAGCTAATCTTTTTTAGGGTATTAACTACTCTTAGCACACTATCCTCATCTATCATGCCAAGACTTTTTGCCATCTTAAAAGCCCCCACCATCCCGAGGGATACGCATTCCCCGTGGAGAAATTCAAAATTCATAACGGTCTCAATAGCATGTCCTATGGTGTGTCCAAAATTAAGAATCGCCCTAAGCCCACTTTCGTGCTCATCCTTCTCAACAATTGCTCCTTTTATGGAACAATTGCTTTTGGTGATATATTGAAGAACCACTTCATCAAATTCAAATATTTTTCTTATGTTTTTATCTATATAGTCAAAAAATTCAATATCGTGTATTATTCCATGCTTTATTACTTCAGCAAGACCCGCCTGAAGTTGTCTTTTAGGAAGGGTCTTTAATGAATTCACATT
>JAAZML010000086.1 GCA_012798835.1 Clostridium sp. | reverse complement strand
TAAAATGATAAATTAGAATTTGAAGGGGAGGTTTTGAGGTGAAAAAAGTCATTGCTGCAATGATAGTTATGTTCGTAACAATTAGCTGGCCCTTGGGAGGCATATGGGGTATTTTATTTAGTAAAATAATTGGTGGGGGAGTGGAAGAAGGCTTTATATATCCAATCTATGCAGGCCTCATTCTTTTAACAGGTCTTATTGTTGGGTGTACAGTTATTATTTGCAATGCCTTCCAAGCCCTTCGTACAGGGGCACCTTGAGTGGAGTGCCCCGGCAATTTTATTTGCGTGCTTGGTATTTACCTTAATGGCACCGCTCTATATTTGGACTATTTTGGGTATGTAACAAATAGCTCCCCATTATAATCAAGTCTAACGATAACATCAGTTTTTTCTTCGGGGTAGAGGTAGATCACAGGTTTTTCTGTCTTGGGCTCATCCTTATCATCAATGCAGGATGTTAGGCACAAGGTTAATGAAAGGATAATTAATACTATAAAAATAGAATTTCTTGTTTTCATATAAAACACCGCCTACTTTATTTCTAAATAATAATGCTCTATAAAAGGATCAAGGGTAACCCTTGTTATACCAGCCGAAGGGTCAAATCCAAAGTTTTGGCGGATTATTTCAATATCCTCCATATTCGTTATCTCTGCCGTCAGTGTTTCAAAATGCAAACTGCTTCCCAGACGTGTAACCATATCATAGCCCTGCACACCTACATTTTTAGAGCCTGTGCAAGCAAAGTCAAAGCTTGGTTTTTTGTGCAAATTAGCGGTAACAGTAATCTGCCCACCGGCAGGGATTGTGACTGGAAATTCCAAATAAAATACTCGGTCAAGGTTTTTGGTCTCGGAGATAATATCCTCCAGCATACCCAGCTCATATCGGTCACGCACAGCGCCTGAGAGCAGCCCGTACTCCAGCATAAACTCGGATACCGCACCAAGAAACACTTCATTGGGCACGGAAAATCCTTCGCCATCGCCATACACGGAAAGGAAATTATCCACAACATCATTGAGCACATGGGATAAAATCCGCTCCGTCCGTATGATGGTTGCGAATACGCCATCTAACTCGTTGCCTTGTTCGGTGGCTCCGTTTTTATAGCCCTGCAAGGTGTACTCCCCGATGTCGTCACCCATCACAATGATATATTTTTCGTTACTCTCTCTGCGTGTTTCGTTCGGTACAAAGTAGCTGAATCGTCGTTGCCCATCCTCACCATATTCTCCGCCATTAAAACCGTAGAGAAGAATCATCGTTTTTTCGGGATTGATGGTAAAGGTGATCGCTTGTGTCGCCGCCTGATATTGGCCAAGGGGTGCTTTGAAATCGGAAAACCCGTATACCGTCACCGTTTGACCAAACTTGGGGTAGGGTGAAAGGGCATTATCTTGATAGCTTCCGCCCTCCAAAAGTGTTTTGTATCCTTCCCATGAGTCAAGTTGCAGAATGTTCGAACTGCCATCAGGATCATCTTCTCCATGTACCCCCTTGAAGCCCCCGCTGTATCCGCCGGGATACAGTGCTGGAGAAACCGCCTCGCCATCCACTGTCATCATGGGCATTTGCTCTGCAAGCTCGTTAAAGCTTCCCGCGAAGGGGTAAAGGACACTTACTGTACGCTCCTGCTCGGAGTGATTAGAGAGAACATAGCTATCCTGCACTCCTGCACCCCATACGCGCAAGGAGTCTTCATTAGCCAAAGAGAAATCGTAAGTAATATGGCGGTCTGCTGTAATCTGGCTATCTTGCTGGGACAAGGTAAGGGGAAACACCGGTCCTGCATAGGACATAAATACTGTACTTCCTTCCCCATGGCCGTTTCCGCTCGAACCTGTCTCACCGCTGCTGCCGCCAAAGGGCAGGAGATTTTGCCATAACATGATACCTCCAATACCAACAACCAATACTGCACAAGCGGCAATTGCCCCCCATGTCTGCCCCTTAGGTCGTTTCGCTTTGGCTTTTATATTCTGTGCCTGTTCCACAAGATCGTCCCGAATCCCTGTGATTGCATCAAATAGTTTTTTCTCACGCTCCATGCTCATATTGCCACCCCTTTCTCTGTTAAATAGGCACTAAGACTTTTACGCAGACGAAACATTCTTCCTGCCAATTTGTTTGGAGTAGTGCCTATGATGGAAGCCAACTGTTTCAGTTCTTCGCCGTTCCAATATCTGCGTATAAAAAGCAGCCGCTCCATATCAGGAAGGGTATCCAGCCAATCACTTATGTACCCTGACAGAATCTGTGCCTCCAATATTTCCTCCGTGGTTTCGGTATCGGGAATGCAGTCAGACAGCTCAGACAGAAGTATTTCCATACCTGCATAGCGTTTTTGTGCCCGATTATGATTCCATCGGTTAATTGAAAGATTGCGTACAATCCTGCCCAGCCATGCCCTAAAAGCTATGGGTTTCTCCGGTGGGATAGTATTCCATGCTTTATGATAGGTATCGCTTACGCATTCCTCAGCATCCTCGGGAACTGTAAGGATGTTAATAGCAATGCTATGACAAAATCTGCCGTATTTATAGTTCGTTTCCTGAATTGCTGCTTCATCACGTTTCCAATAAAGGTTGATGATTTCATGATCTTCCACTGCGCTCCTCCTCTCGTTGTGAAGTTAAGTGCCCTTATCTATATAGACAGGAAAAATTACTTGATATTCGTTATTCTTAAAAGTTTATTTTTTATATATAAATCATAGCATGAACTCACAATTCTTTTGCAAGGATACTCGGACTATATTGGGTAATAGTAGAGCCACTGCACCAAGAACAGTGTAGCGGCTCCATTTAAATCGAATGAGTCGTTTTTCAATTTCAGTACACTATTTTAAGCCATTTATAGTATCTTTACAGTCATGTCGGCACATGGTTTTTCATGAAAGATGATTTCCCAGCCTACTGTCTTTACAGGCTCAAAGTATAAGGCAGAACACACGGCACGAAGTTTTCCTTGATTACTGCCATCAAAGGCAATAGGGGTAAGTTTTCCTGGGCTTCCAATCACGCCGATTGCCATAGCTGCTGTAGAAGCTTGCGGTTCCATTGGATTAATATATTTTTTTCGTGGCCTTTCCCCATCACTGTTATCACTAATGGAAAAAGAGCCGTCAGCGAGATCGGGATAGATTGTGTAGCTCATTGCAATACAATGGGTGGGGAAATCATAATCATCATCCATAAATCCGCCAGTTGGAATTTCTTTTTGCTCATATTCTTGTACTATCAGCTTATGTCGGATATTTGTTAGTGGATTAATAAAATCAATAGCTTCTCCTGCCATAGATACATTAAAATTTGAACCGTAGACTTGTACAGGGTCATGTTTGATTGTTATGCTAAGGGAAGATATCTTTGGTTTATGCTTAGTGTGCCACGGAAAGGCAGAACGCCAGATAACCCAACCTTTTGCGACATCAAGATCATAATGCTTAAGTACGCTTTCAGCTTCTAAGCTTTTAAGCTCAGAAAAGGAAGGATACCATGAAAGACCAGAACCATGGGAGGTATGGATAGTTTTTTTGTTAAGTATGATTTCAGGGCTAATATTGATTGCCATAGGATTTTCAGTTTCAATTTGTATTTGCTGTTCTTTCGTAAAACCAGAGTAATCATGTTCTGGGGAAAGCTTCCACTTGCTGATAAATTTTTGTATGCTTTCTGTTGGGATCTCCACACAAAAGTCAATCACTAATCCCTTGCTGCAGCTATAAAATGATGGAACATGCCATATTTTATTATTCACAGAAAACTGAATATTGATAGGAATCTCTTTGCCAGCTCTTTGTCCACGATTATGTCCCCAGAAGTTACCGTCAAAATATACCTTCCATTCAGGAATCACTGGCTCTGGTGGGATAAAGTCGTCATAATCCTCTGTAAATTTGATCTTGCTGTAGTCGAACTCAGCTTGCAATTGTTTAATATACGCAAAAGGGCACTCCATTGGGTTAAGATGTAGCCTTTCATGAATGATGCTTAATACCGACAATTGTTCGTCAGTAACAGGGTTTTCTTTTGAAAAGATTTCAAAATCTTTCTGATTCCAGCTGTGTACCTGTTCTAATGCTACAGTGTTGCCGCAAGCAAGTAGAAGGCATAGAAAATCGGAAAAATTGCTTGCCAGTGGATGAACATAATTTCCAGGTGTATTCATGGGGCTGACTGCAAATACCATTTCTCCAAACCCATGTATAAAGCAAAAATGGATGCCATCAACACCTGCCCAGCCTATAATTTTTGCACCTTTAGGGGTGCAGAAATATAGGTTTTCATTATGCCCTTGTTCTAAGCCCAAGGGCATAGTATCAATATTTAATTTGTTGAATTTATTATAAATTTTTATATTAATTCACCTCTTTTTTTTCAGCATCGTTACCAGATAATTTTACCATAACCAATTAATTGCTTCAATATCAATATTCGGCAACGGATTAAACGATGTTATAGCGCAGATAGAGTCCATAAAAGTTGCTAACACCGGAAATGAAAGCATTCTGACACCTACTTATTCTTTTGTAGTAATTAAATATATTTTGAACAGTATACCATCAGCCATTAGCGTTCTTGTTATTTTTAAGGGAATAAAGCTTGCACAGGAGTTTTTTGTTGACCCCTATTCAGAAGTCGCTGCAATAGTATCGGAAAGCCTTTCAAATATTTGCAAAATCGGGCTTATCGTCACAGTTTGCTCAAACACAGCCTTTAATTTATTACAGCTTTTATTTATGGATAATTTACGAAGTATAGATAGCCTCATACAAATACCCCTCTTTTCTATTATCTTTGTTTTAGGAGCACTTATCCTTTCACGAATGGTTACGGAAAACAAAGCCCTAAAATACGATAATGACAGTATTATATAAAGGGGTGGTTGTATGGCAATACTTGTTCACCTTGAGGATATATTGAAGGATCGTGGCATGACAGGCAAGGAGCTGTGTGCACTTGTAGGTATTACCGAGGCTAATTTATCAATACTTCGTAGCGGAAAAGCGAAAGGGGTTCGCTTTTCAACAATCAACAAAATTTGCTGGTATCTTAAATGCGATGTGGGTGACATATTAAAATTCGATGGTAATTTGGAGGTAGATGATGAGTAGAAAGTTATTTGCGATTATAACTGCTTTATCAATAATATTTACACTATCCGGCTGTCAGCTTGCTCGCGAGGACGGAGCAGCAACTAAAAGCATGGATAAGCTTATTGAGGTGTATGTCTCTTACGATTATGTTGATTTGTTCAACTCGGAGGGCTACAATAATGACAATTTAAACTTCTCTGAAGGCGAAATAAAGATTCAAGGTGAAACAAAAAAATACGAGGGCCGCATGTATGCTACCCAAAAGGATGAGGTGAGTACATCATCGGAGGGTGAAAAGCATACCAATACACAGTTTGTTTTTGAGGAGCTCCCCGGAATTGGCATGTTTGCTCCTACTGTAGTAGATCCCCATTTAGAGGATAGGACATATATTTCTGCCGGCGGTGATGGCTTTACTGATACAAAATTCCATGTAAAAAGTGGTGACAACGGTGAGGGTGGAGTCTATTCACAAAAGCTTGAAGATAAAGTTACTATGAACGAAAATGGTAAAAGCAAATCGTACAGTTCCACGATTGAAGTCTCCATTGCAACTATGAACCCTACCATTCAGGTTAACATACTGCAAATGGACAAAGATAGTAATGTTGTTAAGAAAGCAGAATATAATCCCAATAATGTCCCAAGTGAGCTTAAGACTGAATTCGGCACAGAATATATCATTGTAGAAAGTACAAAAGAAGCCTTTAACATGGAACTCAAAATAGAGCGAACGTTATTTTCAAAAAGTGATGAAGCATTATGGTTTTTCAAAAAAAGTAATGACAAGGTATTTGTAAAAGCATATACCACTATTCTCTGGGAGTGAGAGAATGTTCAGAAAGAGGTAGCTATACAATTGGCTACCTTTTTTCTATATACACTTACTCTATCTAAGCGGTTTCTAACTGGAATAAAAATTTGCCACCAGCCTTCTGCAAGGATGCTCTGGACGATACTTGGGATGTAAAACAATATGAAGCAGGCATACCTTTTAGAGGGTATGCCTTTATATCTGGCTACGAAAGGAGGCGATAAAAATGTTTATATGGGATTTTCTCTTAGGAGATGTAATGGATCAAATCATCGATTGGTTTTATGGTCAACTTATAGGATTTCTTGCTGATTTCTTTGCCCAAATGGGAAACATGGGAGTAGAGCTTTTTGATATGAGCTGGATACAATCCATCGTTCTGTTCTTCTCATATCGCGCCTGGGCACTCTATGGAACTGGTCTTGTCGTATCCTGTTTTGAAACAGGAATTGAGTATCAAAATGGAAGAGGAAGTATTAAAGATGCAGCC
>JAAZML010000162.1 GCA_012798835.1 Clostridium sp. | reverse complement strand
GGGGAAGTAAGGCTTATTATAAATGGTATGGAGGTAAATCATATTGTTATGGTTTCTGAAAATGACAACATTGAGTTAGAGGCCCTTGATGAAGAAAGAGGACTGGAAGTTCTGGTGGAAGTATCCCAAGATGGGCTTAGGGCATACATGGATTTGAAGCCCCCCCGGAAATTACGCAGGTATGTAAATGATTTCTACCCTATAAACAAGCTAGATATAATGGTACACAGCGTAGAAGAGAGAACAGGCGAATATACACCTTTGCAGGTAATTGAAGAGATTAAAAAGCATGGGGTTGTATATGGAATAAAGGAAGATGTGATAAAGGATATATGCAGAGAAAACAAAAAGGGGATACATCTCATCGCTGAGGGAAAGGCAGTAATAGATAGCACCGATGATGTTTTGGTGTCTCTTTTGGATGAAGAAGAAGAAATAAAAAATGAATACGAAAGTGTCGATCACAAAGAGGTAACCAAATACAAAACGGTAAAGCCAGGGGAGAGTATAGCAATGTTAACTAGAGGTAGCCCCGGCGAAGAAGGACGTACGGTATATGGTGATGTTATTAAGCCGAAGAAAGCCCGCAGAATAGAGATTCAAGGCAGCAGGAATATATCCTTTGAAGAGGAAAGCGGTATAATAAGATCCAAAAAATATGGGACTCCGGTAAAGGTAGAAAGGGGCAATAATATCCACTTTGAGATGCATGAAAGACTTCTTCTAGAGGAAGTGAGCCTTAAAACAGGAAACATTAGATATAAAGGTGATGTGGAGGTTAGGGGAAGTGTGTACGAGGGCATGGAAATAATATCAAATAACGATATAATGATATTCGGGAATGTGAGCTTTGCTGCCCTAAGTTCCGGAAACAATATGACGGTGAAAGGGAATGTTGTTTCTAGCAAATTGATTTCTGGGTACGAGGCGGAGGAATTAAAAGACCCCAATGTAGAGGTGCGAAGGATTATTGTTGAAATTGGAAACCTTATAAAAAACATAAAAAAACTGTCGAGGATTGAGCTTGAAAAGCTTGGGATAAGGGATATGCCCAATACCGTGCACTATATGTTGAATATGAAGAATAGAGCATTGCCTTATACGATATATGATGTATTAAGGAAGCTAAGAAAGGATAATTACGATATCGATGAAAATTCAATAACTATATTGCTCGAAAAATGTAAATGTTTTTTGGGGACATATGGTATGATTACGGATCTTGAATACATTGTCGGTGTAAAAGAGTCTCTTAAAAACAAATTTTGTGTGGATGAGAAAAGAAATATAACAGGAAACATATTTCTAAACAGTGCAATGAATTCAGAGGTTAGGGCATCGGGTGATATATCGATCCTAGGAAGGACATGCCTTAACACAAGAATATATGCGGGGGGAAGGGTTGTGATAAAAGGTAACCTACGGCTCGGGGAAGTGAAATCAGAACGCTGCATAGATATAAACAAGGTCGGCACCGAAATGGGTACAAAAATCATACTAGAGGTTCCGGATAAAGGCATAATACGTATGAGATGTGTATACCCCGATACAACAATTATTCTCGGCAGACATTCATATAAATTCGTAAATTACCAAACTTCAATACATGCAAGGGTTATAGAAAACAAATTGCATCTTAGATAAAATTCATATTATAAAGGAGGCAGGGGTAAAATGGAAATGGGAAGGGAATACATAAATACGAAGTTGGAGCTTGAGGTAGTGGATGAAAAGGGCGAAAGGGTGGGTCCACTTTATACAACCAAAATTCTGGAAACACGGGGCACAAAGGTAAATATTTCGGCGCCTATATTTGGAAAGCACACAGTTCCATTGCCAGTAGACACAAAATTTCGGATCCTTTCCAAAACTAGATTTAAGGATCGGAATTTCATAAACGGTATAGTGACTTCTAGATTTAAAAGCGATAATCAAACCATATTGCAGACAAAAATGGAGCTGGTATCTGCTGATAAATCTGCGGTGAGTTCGGCGGTGAGAACCGACTGTGATTTAGTTGCGGAATATAAGTATATAGATGCCGATGAAGGACATGAATATACCCCTGTAAAGGTAATAAATATAAGCCCTGAGGATGTCACGGTACTTGTTAATAGTGATGTTGAGATATATAAAGAGGTTGATATGTATATATGGGTTGCCAAGCGAAAGGTAATTAATGCGGAGTGCAATATAATTGGCAAAAGACAAATTGGGAATATGGAAAAGTATAGCTATGAATTTAAGGGGTGCTTCACCAAAATCACCCAACTGGACAGGGATGAAATAATAAAGCTAATATTTAAAAGTCAAAAGGAGCAGGCAAAGAGAAAAAGGGGGCGGGTATAAAAAATGGCGGGATTTTATTCTTTGCTAAAACAAATTTATACGTTATACTTTACATATACTATGTAAAGAATAAGGTGGATGTATTGGTTGTTATTGAGGGTATGATTGAAGAAATAATATTCTCGAACGAGATTAATGGGTATACAGTTTGCGAAATTAAAAAAGGGAAAGAGACCATCACCGTTGTGGGTTTTATGCCCTTTATAAATGTTGGTGAGACGCTAAAGATTACGGGCAGGTGGGTGACCCATCCTGATTATGGGGAGCAGCTTAAAGTCGAGCTTTATGAAAAAGTACTGCCCAAAACCACAGAAGCTATAGAAAGATATCTCTCCTCGGGTCTTATAAAGGGTGTAGGACCCGTGACCGCAAAAAAAATTGTGGACAAATTTAAGGATCAAACTATTGAGATTATAAGGCATTACCCGAAAAAACTTGCTCAGATCAAGGGTATAACCCCTAAAAAGGCTGTACAAATTGCTGAAATATTTGAAGAACAAAGGGAGCTTAGGGATGTTGTGTTGTTTTTCCAAGAATATGGTATTAGCCCTGCGTATTCTGCGAAGATTTACAAAAATTTTGGAGCTAACACTATAGAACAAATCAGGACAAACCCTTACAGGCTCTGTGATGAGATTTTTGGGATAAGCTTTAAGACAGCGGATGGCATTGCAAAAAGTATTGGCATAGATCCCCAGTCCAAACATAGGATATCCAGCGGTATAAAATATGTATTATCCCAGGGAGCAGTCAGTGGACATACTTTCATAGACGAGGAAAAGCTGGGAGAATACGCATCGCATCTTTTAGATGTAGATTTGGACGGGATTGAGGATGCCCTGGTATCGCTTGTGTTGGATAAAGCTGTTTATGTTGAAAGAGGGGATGGCGGATCAAGGATATACCTGAATTCCTTCTACAATGCGGAGCTAGGTGTATCCAGAAAGCTTTCGGAGCTTTCAAACCTAAAATTTGATGGTAATTTGGATGACTTTGATGTCAAAATAGAGTCCGTCCAAAAAAAAGAGGATGTTGTGCTGGCAGATAAGCAAAAAGAGGCCATACGGGAGGCGCTGGTAAGCGGTGTACTTGTAATAACCGGGGGACCGGGTACTGGTAAAACCACCATAATAAAAAGTATAATAAGGCTTTTAGAAGGGGAAGGCTATAAATTTGCATTAGCAGCGCCCACAGGGAGGGCGGCAAAGAAGATGTCCGAAACAACGGGCTATGAGGCGAAAACAATTCACAGGTTGTTGGAAATAGGCTATACCGCCGATGATGAGGAACTCATATTTGCAAGGGATGAGTCCAACCCCCTTGAGGCAGATGTGATTATTATTGATGAGGTGTCCATGGTAGATATTCTTCTTATGAATCATTTGCTAAGGGCTGTACCCATCGGCGCCCGGCTTATTTTGGTCGGGGATGTGGATCAATTACCTTCGGTGGGAGCTGGAAATGTGCTAAGGGATATAATAGAAAGCGAAGTAATAAAAACGGTAAAATTGACGGAAATATTCAGACAGGCTAAAGAAAGCATGATAGTTGTAAATGCCCATAATATAAATAAGGGAAAAAAGCCTATCCTAAACAACAAGGACAAGGATTTCTTTTTTGTGACCAGAAGATCCCAGGGTGGTATTGTCGAAACGGTTGTGGATTTGTGCAAAAGAAGACTACCCCAGACTTATGGGTATGATCCGATGAAGCATATTCAGGTGCTTACACCCATGCGAAAAGGCCCATCCGGGGTATCAAGCCTCAATGTAGAACTCCAAAGGGTTTTAAACCCCAAAAGAAAAGATAAAAGGGAAAAAACATTTGGGGGCTATATATTCCGCGAAGGTGATAGGGTTATGCAGATAAGAAATAACTATGACCTAAAGTGGAAAAGTATCGTTGATGGGAAGGTTGAGGGAACAGGTGTATTTAATGGGGATGCGGGGATAATTCGCAAAATTGATATGGAAAATCAAAGGATAAAGGTGTGTTTTGATGAAGAAAGGCTTGTGGAATACGAAAATGCAATACTAGATGAGCTAGAACCCGCCTTTGCAATCACTATCCACAAAAGTCAGGGCAGTGAATTTCCGGTTGTAATACTTCCGGTGTTCTCAGGTCCGGAGGTGCTTATGACAAGAAATCTTTTATATACGGCGATAACGCGGGCCAGAGAGATGGTGGTACTTGTAGGCGTGAGGGATTATCTTTATGCGATGATTGAAAATGATAGGGAGACCCGGAGAAATTCCGATCTTTGCGGGAAGCTGAAAAAATGTCTTTTGGGAATTGGTTGGTGATGAGGATTGCTAGAACGCCTTCTCAAACTGATATTTCCCCCAAAATGTATTTTTTGTAATAAGGTTTTAGACGAAAATGACGATATATATATATGTAAAGAGTGTTATTTGATAATTGAATTTAAAAAAGATAAAAGGCTTGAACCAGCTATGGGAAACAGCTATTTCGATGAAATCGTATGTGCGTGTGAATACAGAGGTATTGTAAGGGACGCTTTAAAAAGGTTTAAGTTTTACAACAAACCAGCATATTTTAGGGCTTTTACGATGCTTTTGCTACAACGCATCAGGGAAGTAGCAGATTTGGGGGAAATTGATATAATAGTGAGTGTACCCCTCCATCCAATAAGGAAAAGGCGCAGGGGATACAATCAATCTTATCTCATATCAAAAGCACTTTCTAAGGCACTGGGGATAAAGGAGCAATCCCGATCTTTTGTGCGAGTGAGAAATACTCGCAGCCAAAGCCTTTTGAAAAGGCATGAAAGACTTACAAACATGGAAGGGGCATTTAAGGTAAAACATATTCTATCAATGAAAGACAAAACAATTCTTCTTGTAGACGATATTTTGACTACGGGCACCACTTTAAATGAATGTAGCAAGGTACTAAAGCAGGCAGGAGCCAAAAAGATAATTGCGGCGGTAATTGCTTCGGGTAGGAGATTTTGAATATAGACAGCATAGGGTACGAGAAAAACGTACGCCTTACGCCAAATATCTGGGATGAGTAGCTTGTGTTGACATGTTTTTAATATGGTAAGGAGGTGCTTTCATGGCAAATATAAGAAATTGCAGACGTTGTGGGAAACTTTACAACCATATCGGCGGGGTTCCCCTGTGTGTAGACTGTAAGGCACGGGATGAGGATGATTTTAAAAGGGTTAAGGATTTTTTATACGATTACCCCAAGGCATCAATTTTTGAGGTGTCAAGAGAATTGGATATAAGCGTCCAAAGGATAAAGAATTATTTACGCCAGGGCAGACTTGAGATTATTGGAGATTCGGCGAACATGGTTTTAGAATGTGAATTATGTGGCAAATCTATAAAATCAGGACGATTTTGCGACGAATGTACACATGCCCTTAGCAAAGATATTAGATCGACAGTGGACGAGATAAAAAGCCCCATAAAAGGTGAATCAAGAAAGAAAACTACCGGAGGCATGAGATATCTGCATAGAGAATAAAGAAAACGGATAAATCATACTTGTTAATTATATTTATAAAATGACGATATAATTATTGAGAGAAACAATAAAAGAACCTATGACAAAGTTAATACTAGAAAGTATTCATATATAAAGTTTTTAAAAAGGTGAGTGGTGATTATGAAAATTTGGGACTCAATCCCAAAAGTCGTAGGGACTTATGACAAGCAAAAAAGATTGACAGAGACGGCAAAAGGCAGTGTCGCAACACCCAAGAAGGATGTAGTATCTATCTCAAGCCGTGCAAAAGATATCCAGACAGCAGTGAAGGCTTTAAAGGATATACCCGATGTACGCACGGACAAAGTTGAGGCACTTTCCAGGGAAATTGACAACGGAACTTACAGCGTAGATACAGCTGACATAGCGGATAAGATTCTAAAGTCGATAGCACACAAAAGGATATAAAAGTGACTTGATGCCGTTGCTTTTTCTACCAATAAGAATGTTTTGGTAAAGGAAGCGAATTTGCGGGTTAATTGGGATAAGTTATATCCGGATTATCCCGCAATTAATTTTTACAAGCCTAATAAAATGGGGGTGTAATACATGAGTAATCATGCGGTAGACCATTTGATTAATATAATCGAAGAGGAAACAATGATATATAAAGATCTGGTGGAAATATCAAAGAATAAAACGGATGTTATTGTAAAGGGCAAAGTCAACGAGCTAGAGACAATGACAGAACTTGAGCAGTCCCTCATTATCAAAATAGGTAAACTTGAGGCTGCAAGGGAAAAGATTGTCGAAAATGTATGCTCCCTTTTGGATTTAGATGCCCAAAGTGCGACAATTTCTCAAGTTTTAGAATGTGTTGAAGCTCCGCAGGCCGAAAAGTTAAAACAGAAAAAACAAGATTTACTATCGGTGCTGGATGATATCATGCACGCCAACGAAATAAATGAAAAACTTCTAAAAAGCTCAATAGATTTCATAGATTTTTCGATAAACATTATGTCGAACAGCAATTCTGACGAAAACAATTATGGGGACAGCGGAAAGATAAACGAATCTAAAAAGAAGACATACTTTGATGTTAAACTCTAAAAATTTGGAGGCGATATAGTTGGCAATTGGTTTTGGAAGTTATGAGATTGCAAGGTCAGGGATGTTTGTAAATGAAAGATCTTTATTTGTGACCGGTCATAATATTTCCAATGTGAATACCCCGGGTTATTCTAGACAACAGGCGATGATTGCTACGGGACCCTACCAAAAATTTGGCGAACACCAACTCGGGCTCGGTGCGGATATACAACAAATCAGGCAAATCAGACACCAGTTTTTGGACAATATATATAGAAATGAAAGTACATTACTTGGTTATTGGGAGACAAGAAATAAGACGTTCCAGGAAATACAAACAATTCTCGGTGATCCCATGGAAGAGGGTTTGCAAAACGCATTAAACCAATTCTGGGATTCGTGGCACGAGCTTTCAAAAGAACCCGACAGCCTTACGGTAAGGGCTTTAGTAAGACAAAGATCCGAGGCGCTTGTTTACCAGATAAACCATATGGGACAGCAGCTGGACAAATTGCAAAGGGATTTGGATCACCAGGTTTCGCTTAGGATAGGCGAAGTCAATGATATTACAAAGCAGATAGCCGCCCTCAATAAAGCAATATTCTCCGCCGAGGTAACGGGAGATGAGGCCAATGATTTTCGTGATCAAAGAAATCTTCTTATAGACAGGCTTTCAAAGCTTGCCGATGTTGATGCAACAGAGATGAAAGACGGGCAGGTAGATATAACTTTGGCGGGTCATTATCTTGTATATAAGGGTGTAAACATGGAATTGTATGCCGCGGAAAGGGAACCGGGGGATATATTTTGTGTACCGAAGCTTTTGGGGGAAGATATTGAAATACCAATTAAAAGCGGCATAATAAAAGGGCTTTTGGATTCTAGGGGCGAGTCGGTCGCCGATGAAGGGAGCATGGACGGAGGAATCAGCGCATTGGAAGGTTCTACGGCCATTATACCCGATTTGAAGAGACGCTTAAACCTGATTGTCGGAGGGATGGCTAAGAGTATAAACGACCTGCATAAGGACGGGAAAACTTTAGGAAAACCCCCGAGCCAAGGTGAGGATTTTTTTGTTGCGATAAATTCGGAATATCCCATTAGATTGGGAAACCTACAGTTAAACGACAATCTTGTGGATCTAAACAATATAGTTGCGGCGGCTATGGAAGATGGCAGCACTGGGGATAACAGCGTGGCACTTGCGATAGCAAATATGAGAAACAACCCTGTAATAAAGGATATTAACAGGGATTTGAGTATAGACGACGCATATCAGTTTATAATACTCGGAATTGGCAGCGGGGGCGCCGAGTCCGTGAGAATGACGGAGAACCAAAGCCGGCTGGTTGCTTCCACCGATGCTCAGAGGAATTCAATTATGGGTGTTTCCATGGATGAGGAAATGTCTAATATGATGAAATTTAAATTTGCATATACTGCATCCTCAAGGGCAATAAATGTCATAGACGAAATGATTGAAACGGTAATAACAAAAATGGGAATAGTGGGTAGGTGATAGCTTATGAATCCTGGTTTTTTTGGATTAGATATTGCGGTTAGAGGGCTTTACACGGCACAGAGAAATCTTGACGTTATAAATCATAATGTAAATAATATAAACACACCCGGTTATTCAAGACAGATCGGTGATCAAAAGGCTTCAAGGCCCATACCCCTTCTAAACGGAACGGGGATGCTTGGGACGGGTTCAGAAGTTATTGGTATAGAGAGGGTAAGGGATGAATACTTGGATTTTAAGTTTTGGGGTGAGAATACCACCGCCGGGGAATGGCAGTGTAAAAGAACTTTACTTGCAGATTTGGAGGCAACTTTTAACGAGCCGTCGGACAGCGGTTTTAGCACCATGCTGGATGAGTTTTTCCATTCCCTGCAAGAGCTTGCAAAAGACCCGGGCAGTGAAGCTGTAAGGGCGCTGGTAAAAGAAAAAGGGGTCACCCTTGCAAAGTATTTTAACAGCATGGCAACTCATATGGAGGAGCTTCAGGTCGATCTTAACCACCAGCTGAATACAAAAGTAAGCGAAGTCAACTCCCTGGGCTCACAAATTAGTCAGCTCAATAAGCAGATATACCGTTCGGAATTGGACGGCAATTCGGCAAACGATTTAAGAGACCAAAGGACTGTCCTTATAGACAAACTTTCGTCGCTTATAAACATAGATGTAAACGAAGTGATCGCGGGGAAGCTTCCAAACGGCAAGGAGGATCGGAAAATGGTAATAACCATAAGCGGTAAACCCTTTGTTGATCATTTTGATTTTACAAAGCTAGCTGTGGTCCAAAGGGATGACAAGCTAAATCCCGACGAGGACGTTGTAAATCTCTATGATGTAATGTGGGAAGATGGTAACAGCATAGCAATAAGGGGCGGTGAAATAAGGGGACTTTTGGATGTGAGGGACGGAAACGACGGAGAAAATCAAAGCCCTGCTTACAAGGGAATACCCTTTTACATAAAAAAACTCAACGAATTTGTCAGAACCTTTGCAAAGGCTTTTGATGAGGGGCAAATAGGAGAGGAGAACCTTGAAGGGCATATGGATGGGTACGGGGCGGAAAATTCGACCGGTATAAGGTTTTTTACCATGCTGGGTGAGGGCAACAAACCGATAGAAAGCGGTGATTTTGCAGGATACGATGCGATGACGGCAAAGAATTTTTCCGTAAGCTGGGATGTAATTGATGATATAGCGCTTATTGCAGCCTCCGGAGAGGAAGGGCAAATCGGCAACATAGAAAATTTGAACAAGCTTATAAAAATGAGAAACAACAACCATATGTTTATGGAGGGTGAACCCGAGGATTTTATGAAATCTATAGTTTCCTGTCTTGGTATCGATTCCCAGCAGGCGATAAGGATGTCGGCCAACCAGCAGGCAATGATACGGCAGGTTGAAAACCAGAGACTGTCGGAATCGGGAGTATCCATGGACGAGGAAATGGCAAACATGGTAAAACATTATCAGGCATATAATGCGGCGGCAACAATGATTAATACGATGTCCGAGATATATGATATTCTGATAAACAGGGTAGGAATATAGGTTTTAAAATAAATTTGGCTACTACGGAGGGATAATATGAGAGTAACCAATAGCATGCTTGTCAATAATATGATTACAAACCTTGGAAGAAACCTATCAAGGATGGAAAAGTACCAGGAAAAGCTGGCCACCGGCAAAAAAATTTCAGTTCCTTCGGATGATCCGGTTGTCGCCGCCAGAGCGCTCAAGCTTCGCACCGATGTATCGCAGATCGAGCAGTACAAAAAAAATGTGAAGGATGCGCTGTCATGGCTTGAAATTACCGAATCGGCTATTGCGGATGTCGGGGATATTTTGCAAAGGGCCAGAGAATTGGCGGTGCAAGGAAGCAACGGTGCGACCACCCCGGAGGATACCCAAAAGATAGGCGAGGAAGTAAGGCAGTTAAAAAACCAATTGATAAACCTGGGTAACGCCACCTATGCCGGCAGGTATATTTTCTCCGGGTTTAAGACCGATACAAAGCTTATAAACGACGACGGCGAATTCGACATAGATGTTTTTAATGCCGAGCAAATTATATATCAGATTGGGGTCGGGGACAGCATCAACATAAACGTCACCGGCGGTGATCTTTTTAACGGCGGGGGCGTGGCTGATAGCGGGACATCCGGTACATTGTTTGAGGATATTGATAATTTTATAACGGCATTGGACAGTGGAGACTATGCCACCATAGATGCCACGATAGGCAGGATCGATATACAGCAAAACAACCTTTTACGCATAAGAGCCGATATAGGGGCAAGGTGCAACCGTTTAGAGCTTACCGAGAACCGGTTGGGGAATGACGGATTAAACTTTACCAAGCTCATGAGCGTAAACGAGGATATTGACCAAGCGGAAAACATTATGCTTTTAAAGAGCGAAGAAAACGTATACAGAGCATCGTTGGCGGGCGGAGCCAGAATAATACAGCCGTCCCTTGTGGATTTTTTAAAGTAGTTAAATGTTCTGTAACGCAAATCCTTTGCGGCACACATATTTTTGCACCGGCCTAAAATGACATAAAGGTAAATGCATTATGCGGGCATTGCTGGGAAGAAGATAATTTGTGAGATATTTAAATGACGCAAAGGTAAGTGCATTGCCGATACAAATTGTAAGTGATGGGAATGATTTTATGGGTATAGAAATATCGCAGACCTACGCAAAAATCGGAATAGACACGGTGTTTTCAGATCTGAACATGGAAGCTAAAAAACCCGTACTGAATATCCATCAAAACCATGCAAAACTGGAAATACAGACAGAGCTGCCCAAAATTGAGATTGATCAGTATGAAGCTTTTGCCAGCGCTGGGTTAAAAGGTCCCATCGACCTAACCCACGAGATTGCACAGCGTACTTATGGGCAGGTTATTGAGCAGATAGGTAAGATTGCAGAGGACGGAGATTTTATTGCCGCTATAGAAAACGGAGGAAGCCCGCTGGCGGATATCGCACAAAGGGATTCGGTTACTGAGCACGAATTCGATGTTGATATGATACCTAAGGTAGGGCCTAAAATAACAGCAAAAGCCTCTCAAAAGATTAGGGCAGGCAGGGAAGGCGAGGGAGTGCATAACGGGGTAGAATTTTCCCTAACCCCCGGCACAGTAAATTACAATTATGTGCCTGCACAGGTGAATATTTTTTTAAGACAGTACGCATCGGTCCGCTTTAATTATGTAGAAGACAGTAAAATTGATATACATATCTAATCCAAGGATATTTACACCGAGGAATTGCCTAGCAGTATGGCGGGCGGTTCCCATATCAAACGGAGGGGATGAAATGCTTTTAAAGACAAAGCACTTTGCGGAAATAGAGATTGACGAGGAAAAGATAATCCATTTTGACGAAGGGATACTGGGTTTTGAAGGGGTAAAAAGGTATGCTGTTTTGTATGAGGGATGCGAAAATTCACCCTTTAGATGGCTTCAGGGTGTGGACGATGGACAGCTGGCTTTTGCGGTGGCCGATCCCTTTATGATTTTTGATGATTATGACATAGAGCTTCCCGATGAGGCTGTAAAGGCACTAGAGATTCAAAATCCGCAGGAAGTAATGCTGTTATCAATACTTGTGGTGCCGGAAGACATTTCACAAATAAGTATAAATTTAAAAGCACCGGTAGTTATAAACACGAAAAACCGGCAGGGGATGCAGGTTGTCCTTGACACGGATAGATATTCTGTGAGACACTATATCGTAGAAGAACTCCGCAGACAGGAGGTAAGTATTGGTGTTGGTTCTCACAAGAAAAAAGAATGAATCCATTATCCTAAATGACAATATTGAGATAACCATTATTGATGTCCAGGGGGAACAGGTGCGCATAGGAATTGAGGCACCCAAAAGCGTTCCCGTATACAGAAAAGAAATTTTTCTTGAGATACAAGAGGAAAACAGAAAGGCCGCCGATGTAAAATCGGAGGATTTGAAGAGATTACTAAAATAGGGTATTTATTATGAAATCACCTCGCCTTTTTATTGCTCGACGGCGGTGTGGTTTTTATTTTGCATAAAATGTTGATAAAATCATAAAAGTATGATAGTATAATAAATTGTGAATCCTTGCTCTGTTCATACTGGACAGGGCCGTTTAGTCCGGGAGGAGGTGAAGTGAAATGATCAACAAATATGAAACGATATTTATTATCAATCCCGAGTATACTGAAGAGGATACTCAATCTCTTATCGAAAAAATAAAGAATATTATAGAAACATCGGGTGAGTTGGAAAATGTTGATGAATGGGGGAAAAGGAAGCTTGCATACCCCATAGATGACCACAACGATGGGTATTATGTTCTGATCGAATTTGGTGCTAAGTCAAGTTTACCTCAGGAACTTGAAAGAATCTACAGAATAACCGATGGCATCATTAAGTACATTATTATTAAAAAGGATAATTAGGGTGATTTCATGAACAAGGTTATGCTAATGGGCAGACTTACAAAGGATCCGGAGCTTAGGCATACGAATGTAAACAACACGCCGGTATGCAGTTTTACACTTGCGGTGGACAGGCGATTTTCCAAACGAGATGGAGAGAGACAAGCGGATTTTTTTCCGATTGTGGCATGGAGTAATAATGCCGAATTCAGCTCAAAATACTTTGTAAAGGGTCTTAGAATAGTCGTTATCGGGAGACTGCAAACCCGCTCGTGGGACGATAATGAAGGAAAGAGACGCTATAT
>JAAZML010000014.1 GCA_012798835.1 Clostridium sp. | reverse complement strand
CCTTTTATGGGGGACACCTTGGGCGAGTTGGGTTTGGCATACAGCCAGATAGTTTAGTATACTTGACCAATGAATTATTGGAGGAGGCTGTTGTATACGATTACGAATTGAATGAGAGAGGTGATGTATACATTCCAGAAAAATTCGGGGGAACGGATCCCTATGATGTTTTTCTTTCGGGAGCTAAACCTCTTCTAACCATAGAAAATCCATTTTATAGCGGCGATAAGGAGTTAATAATATTTCGTGATTCTTTCGGAAGCAGTATCGCCCCCTTGCTGGTAGCTGGCTACTCCAAAGTGACTCTTATCGACATAAGATATATATCTAGTAATATATTAGAAAGTTATATTGCCTTCTCACAGGAACAGGATATTTTATTTCTCTACAGCACCTTGGTTTTAAACAACAGCTATATGCTAAAATAGGGGTAAATTACTCTTGAAGACTCTGGGCTTGCGCAAAGGATTGTTATTTATTTAACGAATATATACTAATAATATACCAGCAATATGTAAATATTAATATAGGGTAAAATCCCGGATAAAAATGAACAGGAGTGAATCATGACTATGAATAATAGCAACTTGTTTGATTTAAGGGGAAGGACAGCTGTTGTAACTGGGGCGTCCTCGGGTATAGGTGTCCAAATGGCAAAGGCCTTGGCACGTCAGGGGTCCAATTTGGTTATTTTGGCAAGACGTAAAGAAAAATTGGAGGCGGTAGCTAGGCAAATAGAGGAATTAGGGGTAAAATGTATACCGGTTGTATGCGATATTACCGATATTGAGGCAATAAAGAATGCTGTCGGGATTACACAAAAGAAATTTAAAACTGTGGATATCTTGGTAAATAATGCGGGTGTAGGTGCTAGCGCTCCGGCGGAGGAAACAAGTGATGAAATGTGGTATAATACCGTTAACATTGATTTAAACGCTACCTTTATGGTTGCTCGTGAATTTGGGAAACTCATGATAGAACACGGCTATGGACGGATCATAAATATTGCTTCAATGTATGGCATGGTGGGAAACATGGTGCATCCGAGCACAGCCTACCACGCAGCCAAGGGGGGTGTCGTTAATATGACGAGGGGGCTTGCTGCTGAATGGGCAAAAAATGGTATCACAGTGAACTCTATATGTCCCGGGTACTTCATGTCGGAGCTTACTGGGGATATCCTCAATACGGATGAGTTTTCTAATTATATAAAGGCGAGCGTCCCGGTGGGAAGGTATGGGAACGAGGGTGAATTAGATTCTACGGTTGTATACCTTGCATCCGAGTCTTCCTCTTATATTACGGGTACCATTATTCCTGTAGATGGTGGATATACTTGCATTTAGTCTGCGGGCTGTTACATTTATTCTAGGTGGTGGGTACCTCCCATTTAGCTTGAAGACTTTGGGATAGGGTGTTCTATGTTTTACTGCAAATTAATGATGTGTTTCTAAATTATATATATTGTAGTACATTGGTTTTGAATATTGCTATATATAAAGCTTAATTTGAGGCAGTATTTACAAACAAGCTTTTTTGTTCTATAATTTTAATGGATTAATACTAGGAAATTGTTAATTTTCTTTGTATAGAGTTAATGATTTAAAAAAATTGGGAGGTAGTAGTTTATGGATGTTAAGAAGGTATACAACCCCTATGTAACAGCACAAACGCAATTTGATAATGTAGCGTCAAAGATTAATTTGGAACAATCGGTTCGGGAATTATTGCGCCAGCCAAGCCGTGAGTTTCACGTTACCATTCCGGTTAAGATGGATGATGGTTCTACAAAGGTATTCAATGGGTATAGAATTCAGCATAATGATGCATTAGGTCCGGCAAAGGGAGGTATTCGCTTCCATCCCGATGAAACAGTAGATACAATAAGGGCATTGTCCTTGTGGATGACATGGAAGTGTGCAGTTGTAGATATTCCATTAGGCGGTGGCAAAGGTGGTATCATCTGCGATCCCCGCGAGTTATCACAAAACGAGCAGGAAAGATTATGCCGAGGCTTTGTACGGCAAATGGCCAAAAACATTGGCCCCGTTGTGGATGTCCCTGCACCTGATGTTATGACAAATGGTCAGCATATGCTTTGGATGATGGACGAATTCGAGACCATACATGGCGGGCGCTATCCCGGTGTCATTACAGGAAAACCTGTAGGGATGGGTGGTTCCCTAGGCCGCAGGGAGGCAACAGGTTATGGAGTGATATATTGTCTTCGCGAGGCCCTAAAGGTCCTAGATATCGATATTGCAAAGACCACTGCAAGTTTGCAGGGATTTGGCAATGTTGCAGAATATGCTGCACGCCTTTACACTTCGATGGGGGGCAAAATAATCGCCATATCTTGCTGGGACCAACACGATAAAAAGGCCTATACATTCCGTAAAAAAGATGGGCTTGATATCGAAAAGATGGCTTCAATTAAGGATTCTTTTGGAACGATTGATAAGCAAAAAGCTATGGAATTCGGATGCGAATTGCTAGACGGTCAGGAGTGGATCGCACAGGATGTGGATATAATACTACCGTGTGCATTAGAAAACCAATTGACCCCTGACACCTTTGAAAAGGTGAGCAAACAGGTAAAGGTAATATGCGAAGGCGCAAATGGTCCCACAACACCAGATTGCGATGAACTAATAAAGGCAAGAGGTATTTATGTAGTACCTGATTTTCTCTGCAATGCTGGAGGCGTTACCTGCAGCTATTTTGAGCAGGTGCAATGCAATATGAATTATTTTTGGCCTAAGGAAGAAGTTCTTGAAAAGCTTGATTTTAAAATGACTTCAGCTTTCCATGCGGTACACAACCTTGCGCAGGAGAAGGATTTATATATGCGCGATGCAGCATATATAATTGCTATAAATCGTGTTGCGGAAGCGGTAAAGCTACGTGGTTGGGTCTAGTATAAAGATTTAATAAAGCTAGATTATTTACTTACCCCAAATTCCCCTTATTACTAGGGTGGATTTGGGGTATATATATTGTATCCCTTTTACATAAACCATGAGGTTTTGAAAATAGGACTAGTTACATTATCATTCCTACCCACATATAATATACTATATATTCTGCGATATACATTTGGAGTCAACTCCGGATATTGCAAGGTATATACAACAATTTATATGTTGCAAAAAGACAGGTTTTAACCCTTAAATGCAGGTGCTTTGAGTGCATTTATTATCTAAAAATTTTTGGCAACATAAATGACATTTCAAATTTAATAAATGGGGGGAATGACAATGGCAACCTTTCAAAACCAAGCGACCTTATCATATAACGGAAATGTGATCAACTCAAATATTACAACGGGTGAATTGCTAGAGGTTCTCTCCGCAACAAAGACTGCGGTGATGGATAATTACATCGCAAATGACGATGTAACGTATATCATAAGTATTGTTAATGCGGGTGCTACGGCATTTACCGGTTTAACAATTACGGATAACCTAGGCGCTTACCCGTTTGGAATGATGGAACTAGTGCCTCTAACCTATACAGCAGGGTCTGTCCAGTATTATGTTAATGGTGTTTTGCAACCAGCTCCATCAGCCGTTGGTGGTCCGCCACTAGTTATTACCGGCATCAACGTGCCCGCCAATGGAAATGCAACGATTATCTACGAGGTCAAAGCAAATCAGTATGCTCCGCTAGGGGTAGGGGACACCATCATAAATGAGGCCGAAATAACGGGCGCAGGGCTGGCAGCTCCTATTATTGTTTCCGAAACAATTGCTACGGAGGAAATTTCGATCCTCACTATAAGTAAAAGCATTTGTCCCTCAACCGTAACTGAAAATGGTGAGCTGGTTTATACCTTCATAATCCAAAATACAGGTAATACAGAGGCAACAGCAGCGGACAATGTTATTCTAACAGACACCTTTAATCCTATTTTAGATCCCATAAGTGTAACATTTAATGGGGTCAATTGGAGTGATCCCGCAAATTACACCTATAACAATACAACGGGTGAATTTGCAACTGTACCAGGGCAGATCACTGTACCTGCAGCAACTTACACTCAGGATCCAGTAAACGGTAACTGGGAAGTTACTCCAGGTGTGAGTACCTTGGTTGTAACGGGGACGGTCTAGTTTAAAAATTTGGCTACTATGATGATGACAATAACTGCAAAGAGAAAGTAACCCAGTGCCAATAAAAGATGTTTTTTCATATTATCCATTTACTAGTCCTCCTTTTATTCTAATCATTAATTATTTATTTTTTTCGGTGGGTTCTTTAAAGGACCCACCGAGCACTCATTGGAAACACATGCAATCCCATCTAAAGACATATTTGGGGCCTACATATTTTTGTATTACCCAAAGATTTATAAAAAAGTGGGGAACTCGCTATTAACGAGCTCCCCACCCCAGAAGCCTGACTATTCTTGAAAACGGATCACAAATCCGTCCAACCGTTTGAGTATATACAAGTATTTTATTATAAAGATTATAGCATACCAAAGCAAAAATCGCAATAAAATAAGTGAATCTAGTGGAATTCAAAGTATTTACATTTATACTTTGTTTTCAAGTATCCTTGCAATTTCTGCGACATCTTTATCGCCTCTTCCAGAAAGATTTATGATAATAATTTTATCCTTATCAAGCTCAGCTGCAAGCTTTAGCCCATAGGATATGGCATGGGAACTTTCAATTGCAGGAATGATCCCTTCAACTTTCGAAAGTGTGAGAAAAGCATTTACGGCATCCATATCAGAGGCAGTAACATATTTAGCTCTCCCGCTATCCTTGTAAAATGCATGTTCAGGACCTACTCCCGGATAGTCCAGTCCAGCGGCTATAGAGTAAACGGGTAAGGGCTCTCCTTCGGAATCCTGCAATAAATAGCTCTTGAATCCGTGTAAAACTCCTGGGCTACCGCATGTGATGGTTGCCGCATGATCGGGGGTATCAATTCCCTTTCCGGCAGGTTCAACTCCAACCATAGCAATTTCTTTATCATTATAAAAGGGCGAAAACAACCCTATCGCATTACTACCTCCACCGACGCAGGCTACTAAATAATCGGGAAGCCGGCCTTCAAGCTCCATTACTTGCTCCCGTGCTTCTCTCCCAATGATAGATTGAAAATGCTTGACCATCTCAGGATATGGATCTGGTCCCACGGCGGAACCTAACATATAAAAAGTATTGTGGTGGTTCTTTATTAAATCAATCAAAGCCTCATCGACTGCATCTTTTAATGTCCTAGTGCCTGTCTTAACCGATACAACCTTTGCGCCTAAAAGCTCCATCCTAAAAACGTTCAGTGCCTGTCTGCGGGTATCTTCTTCCCCCATATAGACAATACACTCCATACCAAACAATGCACAGGCTGTTGCGGTCGCTACCCCATGTTGGCCAGCCCCTGTTTCGGCTATGATTCTTTTTTTGCCGAGCCTATTTGCAAGAAGAACCTGTCCAAGGGTGTTATTGATTTTGTGGGCACCCGTATGATTTAGATCCTCTCTTTTAAGATAGATCTTTGCCCCCCCGACTTTTTCGGTGAGTCTTTGTGCCAAATATAAAGGACTTGGTCTTCCAACAAAGTACTTAAGATAATAATCCAGCTCATCCAAGAAGGATTGATCGTCCTTATATTTGTTGAATGCTGTTTTTACCTCTTCTAGTACATTGGTAAGATCCTCGGGAACAAAACGACCCCCATATTCACCGTAAAACCCCTTATTGTCCAGATAACTCATACTTCATTTCTCCTCTCATCTCAATAATCAATTCTATTCTACTTATTATTATAATGTATTTTGCGATATTTCGCCACATATAATAAGATAAATCCTATAAAAGCAATTGATATTATAGATCGATTTCCTATATATAGATTATAAAAAAGTTTTATATAGGTAATCAGGGTTTATGCTGGGGGATAGATATTTTGATCCCCCAGCTTTTAGTATCTAGTTGACTAAAATATTGAGTATATAAGAAATAAAGTAGACATCATAGATGAAACCAAAGATACCACAGTGATCTGCGTATTAACAGATGGACCTGCTGTATCCTTGAAAGGATCTCCTACCGTATCACCGATGACGGTAGCTTTATGAGCAGGTGATCCTTTTCCGCCGAAGTGACCCGATTCTATATACTTTTTGGAATTATCCCAAAGGCCGCCTGAATTGGACATTAGAAGTGCAAGCAAAAGACCCGATGCAATATTACCCGTCAAAAAGCCGCCTATAGCCTCAACCCCTCCAATAAAGCCAACCGCAATGGTTGCCAAAATTGCTATTGTACCAGCAGGTATGAGCTCTTTGATGGCGGCATTTGTTGAGATTTCTATACACCTTTCATAATCGGGTTTTATATTTTTTTTGCCTTCTTTAAGATCAGGTATGTCATTAAATTGTCTGTGTATTTCCTTGATCATTTTCTGGGCGTTTTTATCTACCCCCAGCATTAACATAGCAGAGAAAACAGCAGGGACCGCAACCCCTATAATAAGACCAAAAAATACTGTTGGTTTCATAATATCGAAATTGGAGATGCTGGGTATATTAAGCTTTGCGGCCACCACGTTAACTTCGCTCATAAAGGCCCCCAAAAGTGAGATGACGGTAAGTCCCGCAGCGCTGATAGAAAATCCCTTGGTTACTGCTTTTACGGTGTTACCAGCCGAGTCTAACCGATCCGTGACCCCAACCGCTTCTTCTCCCAAACCACCCATTACAGCCAAACCACGGGCATTATCAACAATAGGCCCAAAGGCATCATTGGACATAATCATGCCCACTATAGAGAGCATTCCTAAGGCAGACATTGCAATGCCAAACATTCCATATCCCGGCCCGAGAGGGGCACAGATATTATATGCAATTAAGGCTGTTGTTGCGATACCAATTAGGGCTGGGGCGGTACTCAAAAGGCCGTAAGAAAGCCCAGAGAGAATAGTAAAAGCTGATCCCGACTTTGAGGCGGATGCAACTGCCCGAACTGGTGGGCTGGTATCCTCAGTGAAAAAATTCGTAGAAAAACCGATTGCTACACCGACTACAAGACCCACAAAGGTAGCACCCCAGATGCGCCATTCAAAGCCAAATATCCATGTGGCAAGGGATGTAAGCACAATGAATGTAGCAGTGGTTACATAAGTGGAGCTGTTGAGAGCTTTTCCGGGGCTTCCCCCTTCACCGATTTTTGCAGTGGCGATGCCGATGATGGAGGACAAAAGTCCTAGGGCAGCATAAGCAAAAACCATTGCGACATTTTGACTTAGGAGCCCACCTAAGGATGTGGCAATAACCAGTGCCGCAGACATAGAGGCAACATTAGAGTCAAAAAGGTCTGCTCCCATGCCTGCTATGTCACCTACATTATCGCCTACATTGTCGGCGATAACTGCGGGGTTTCTGGGATCATCTTCTTCTAAGCCGAATTCTACTTTACCCACGAGATCGGCACTGATATCGGCCGTTTTAGTAAAGATACCACCCCCCGTTTTGGCGAAGAGTGCCAAGGAACTTGCACCAAAACTAAATCCTAAAATAGCGCCTGTGTCCCCTGTAAGTATAAATATGAGGGTCACTCCTAAAAGGCTCACCCCGACAACTGACATCCCGATTACAGCACCTCCACGAAAACCTGCCATAAAGGATGGCTTAACTCCTGAGCGAGATGCATTAGCAGTTTTTATGTTGGCAATAGTTGCGACATGAATGCCAATTTTACCGGCTAGGGCAGACAGGATCGTTCCCGATATGTATGCAATTGACATCCAAATATTATCAGTGACACCGTTGCCCGACCATATGGGTTTTGGCAGGAATACTAAGATAAGCACCGCCGCAATCACAGTAAAACGTGTCAACACCAGGTATTCGCGTTTTAAAAATGTGTTAGCACCTTGCCGGATATATTCGCCTATTTCTAATACACATTTATTAGGTGCGGGCAGGGCTTTTACCCACCTGTAAAGCCAAATAGCAGCCATAAAAGATAGGATAGAAATGATAACAGAAACGATTTGAACCGTTTGTGTTGTAATTTGAAACATTAAAGAACCTCCCTTAGCATATCTAATAATACAATTAAATAGCCCTAATATATATATATTATTGTTATGAGAAATGGCAACTAGTTTTATATTTATTTAAGACATATTTTATGAATACTAGAGTTTACAAAATCCTTTTCGCCCAATAAAAAAGCCTAGGGATATGCTTCCCCAGACTTTTAAATTATTTATTTTGGTGCAGGACCCCAAGGGGAGTCTCCGCCATTATGCTTAAATTACTTGTTCATCTTTTATGGTACCCTCAGGGGGTGGTTTTATGGGTAATTTGAAATTGTATATGACCCTTGTATCGCAGAGTCTATCATGAAGAGAACGCTTTTCGTTATCAATTGCTATCATAAGGTAGCCTATAAAAGCAATAGCGGACAAATATCTCCCAATTGTTTCCCTGTATAGCACATCAATAAATGTAAGTTTACAACCGTCATAACTGGTTACTTTCAGCCTTAGCAATTTCTTTCCTAAAGTGGAGCCCGAGTAGTAAGTCATAAAAATAAAGTACGCAGCACCCAATAGATAAAAAATTATATTGGACAGATTAAACTTAAAAAGAATAGGAGTATTTAAGAAATTATTGGGATTTATAATCGACGCAACGAATACAGGTAGACGTGCGAACAACAGCGTGACCCAGATCAACAGCGAATCGATTATGAAGGCCATCATGCGTACCCCAAAACCTGCATAAATTGTATTAGTATTGTCCTGGCATTGCATAATACATTGGCACCCCTTTCCCGTTCTTTTCTACGAATTCCATTACCAGTTCCGTGTCCGAGCGAGTTTTCAATTTGCTTGCATAGCTAAAGAGTGAGCCCAAGCCAAAAAAATTATTTTTTTCAGGTGTATAAATTTCTGCATCGTCCAGTTGGGCACTGAAGGTTTTTTTCATGTCTTCGTATGTTGCTATTTCATCAATAAGACCGTTGTCGAGTGCCTGTTTTGCAGAATAAATTCGCCCATCAGCAATTTCCTTTACCTTTGTGGCGGGCATGTTTCTGCCATCCGCAACGATATCAACAAATTGGTTGTAGGATTCGTCCACAAGACCTTGCAAAATATTTTGCTGTTCTACGGTTAAATCAATATCACCAGCACCCATTGCTTTGTTATCACCGCTTGTGATATATACGCCCTTAATACCTATTTTTTCAAACATCTCTTTATAGTTTAAAAATGATATTATAACACCGATCGAACCAGTCCATGTATTGCGGTTCGAATATATTTTTTCGGATGCCATAGAAATATAATATCCGCCCGAGCAGGCTTGATCCGCCATATAGGTCCAAACAGGTCGTTGAGTTTCTAGGGTATATTCTTTAAGCTTTAGATAAAGATCATCGCTTGCAGTAACACTGCCGCCAGGAGAATTTACGTACAATAAAATTCCCTTATTACTTGATGAATTTTTAAGATCATCAATTAATTCCAAAGTCTTTTGGTGGTTGTATCCTTCACTAAAAAGACCCGCATTTTCAGAATCCATAATGGTACCTTCCACCTTAACCACACCAATATGTGGTGTAGACGGTAGTGTATTGCTAGAAAAAGAGTAGCCTTCTAAATCTAGGCGCGATTTTGTTTGTCCGGAGATGTTGTTGACCAAAACACTTGATAAACCCACAAAGACAAACACAACCGCTGCTACGATTAAGGCTATTAATTGTTTGTTTTTCATTTTTCGACCCCTCTTATGACATTATTTTATAAAAGTAATTATCTCATACTTTACTATAACAGTAAAGTGCAAAAATCGGGAGTGTATGCCAGGACATTTTCGGCCACCTTGGTGCTGGGATGATTTTATCGTGCTTTAGGAGAAAATATCTTTCATATAAACATATTCCTTTTAATAATTATATAGAAGTACTTGGCTATATTGATGAACAAGAAACAATAAACCAAAATCAATCACGAAAAAAATTGGGTATAAGCTTTGCATGATTGAAACCCTCCGATTTTATGCTATAATAAAGAAACGGGAAAGGGGATATTGACTTGGGAAGTGTGGAGTTATTAGTTATTGCGATCGGTCTTTCTATGGATGCTTTTGCGGTTGCAATTTGCAAAGGGCTATCAATAAAGAAAATGAATTACAAGTATGCGATTGTTATTGCCAGTTTATTCGGTGGGTTTCAAAGCCTAATGTCCCTTGCAGGATACCTCGTGGGAAAGCAGTTTGAAGATTACATTGTAACAGTGGATCATTGGATTGCATTTGTTTTATTGCTGGTTATTGGCGTAAACATGATAAAAGAATCCAAAGATGTGTGTGATTCATCGAAAGATCCATTCAGTATCAAAAAACTAATTTTACTAGCGATAGCTACAAGTATCGATGCTCTGGCAGTGGGTGTAACCCTAGCCTTTTTGAGAGTGGATATAGCACTGGCAGTTATCGTGATAGGAGTTGTTACATTCCTTTTATCTTTTGTTGGGGTAAAAACTGGGAATTTATTTGGTGCGAGGTTCCATAAAAAAGCTGAAGTAATGGGGGGGATTATTCTAATTGCAATGGGATTTAAAATCCTTTTGGAGCATTTGTATATTTTATAATAAACAAATATATATTTATATCTAATAAAGTTGACAATACTATGCAATGAATGCTATAATTTTTTTAATAATATTGATAAACCTAGGATCAAGAGTAGTAGGGATAATTAATTGCACAAAGAGAGTTGCAAAAGGGTGGGAATGCGGCTGCAAGGATTATCCAGAATGGACTTGAGAGGTAAGCCTGAAATTTTATTTCAAAGAGTAGGAGCTTACGGGAACCCTACCCGTTATCACTAGGGTGCATATGCTGGTATGCAAAATAAGTGGGCGGTTTTCCGCCAATTTGGGTGGCACCACAGAAGTTGAATGCTTTTGTCCCTTAGCCGGGATGAAGGCATTTTATTTTTTGGGATTTTAAGAAAAGGGCTTAGAAAGGAAGGTATATATGTCAAAGGGGAGATTTGGGATCTATGGGGGCAAGTATGTACCCGAGACACTGATGAATACTGTATTAGAGCTTGAAAAATCTTATAATTGTCTTAGGGAGGATATAAGATTTACGAAAGAGCTGGAGGAACTGTTGAAAGAATATGCGGGCCGGCCATCACTTTTGTATTATGCTAAGAAGATGACAAAGGAAATGGGAGGAGCCAAAATTTACTTAAAGCGTGAGGATCTTAACCACACAGGGTCCCACAAGATCAACAACGTGCTGGGTCAGGCACTACTTGCCAAATTTATGGGAAAGACTAGGATTATTGCCGAGACAGGCGCAGGTCAGCACGGTGTAGCAACGGCAACAGCCGCAGCACTTTTGGGTCTTGAATGTGAGATATTCATGGGAGAGGAAGATACAAGGAGACAGGCGCTTAATGTATTTAGAATGGAGCTTTTAGGCGCTAAAGTAATTTCTGTAACAAGTGGGACTAGGACTTTAAAAGATGCGGTCAACGAAACTATGCGTGAATGGACGAGACGAGTCGATGATACCCACTATGTCATAGGATCGGTTATGGGACCGCACCCTTTTCCCACTATTGTACGGGATTTTCAAAGTGTAATAGGCCGTGAGGCAAAAGAGCAGATATTAAAAAGTGAGGGTAAGCTGCCCAATGCGGTTTTGGCATGTGTTGGTGGGGGCAGTAATGCAATAGGTATGTTTTATGAATTCATAAAAGATTCTGATGTGCAGCTTATAGGATGTGAGGCCGCTGGACATGGGGTCGATACCCCGAAAAATGCGGCGACGATTGCCAATGGAAAACCGGGAATATTCCATGGCATGAAATCGTATTTTTGTCAGGATGAATATGGTCAAATTGCACCTGTGTATTCTATTTCTGCGGGGCTCGATTACCCTGGGATAGGCCCGGAACATGCATATCTAAAGGACACAGGCAGAGCAGAGTATGTGCCAGTTACCGATGAGGAAGCAATAAAATCGTTTGAGTATCTTTCGCAGGTTGAAGGGATTATTCCTGCCATCGAAAGTGCACATGCTGTGGCATATGCAATGAAATTAGCTCCTAGTATGCGAAAGGATCAGATACTTTTGATATGTCTTTCAGGCAGGGGCGATAAGGATGTTGCTGCAATAGCAAGATATAAGGGGGAGAATGTTTATGAGTAGATTACAGGGTGCTTTTTCTGGAGGCAAGGCATTTATTCCATTTATTGTTGCTGGGGATCCATCACTGGAGATTACAGAGCAATTAGTTTTAAAAATGGCAGAGGCGGGGGCAGATCTTATTGAGCTGGGAATACCCTTTTCGGATCCGGTAGCAGAAGGGCCCGTAATACAAAAGGCCGATTCCCGTGCCTTATCGGCAGGTACGACCACTGATGGGATTTTTAATATGGTGGAGAACATTCGTAAATTTTCAGATGTGCCATTAGCCCTTATGACTTACGCAAACCCGGTTTTCTCTTATGGTGCAGATAGATTTATAAAGAAATGTAGAAACGTTGGAGTAGATGGTATTATTGTACCGGATGTACCCTTTGAAGAAAGGGAAGAATTCTTGCCGTATTGCCTAAAATACGATATAGATTTTGTTTCTATGATTGCACCTACATCCCGGAGTCGTATAAAAATGATAGCAAAAGAATCCCAAGGTTTTTTATATTGTGTATCATCCATGGGGGTTACAGGGGTTAGAGACAATATCGGAATTGAAATCGGAGATATGATCAAAGATGTAAGACGAATATCACATATCCCATGTGCGATAGGGTTTGGTATTTCCATACCGGAACAAGCAGCTAAGATGGGCAAATTAGCCGATGGTGTGATTGTGGGAAGCGCCATTGTAAAAATTATAGAAAATCATGGTGCTGATTGCATACCCCATGTTGTAGATTTTGTTAGGGCAATGAAAAGGGCAATTAAAGGATAGATGGACATAAAGTAAAAAAAAATCATAAAAAAGTTTCCCCATAGACCTAAGTATATGGGGAGACTGGCATTGAGAAAACTATAAAAGAGGATCGTTAAAATTTCTGAAACTTATAACATAATCCCATAAAACACACATAGAAGGGAAAAAAGCAAAAAAAGGTTGACAAGATTCGCCATAAGATATATTATGGAATTAATAAAATTTGCTATTTTAAAAGAAGGTGATCGGTTGCTTACGGCAGTAATGCAGTTAGGGGAGTATGTACTCAATAACCGGGACACTGGAACCGGAGATTTTCAAAACCTTATCGAGAATCCAAACGAAAATGGCAAGTACAATCATATTCTCAAGATTTCGTTTGAATCAAAGGGTGGGGATGTAGCATATCGGGGCATCGAATACGAGGAGTTTTCTTTAGAAAGAGTAGATAGGTATGCGTACAAAAAGGGAAGCCCTAGGGGTGGAGACATAACACCCACATCAAAGCTTACTGGGCCATCTAAGACACTAAATAAGATTCTAATATCCCTTAATGATATCATACCTGTCTCGGACAAATATCCAGAAGAACTGACATTATTCAAAGAAATTCGCGAAACCATATCCTTGCACAAAAATCAAATTGCAGACGACATATCAAACAAAATAGAGGATACCCAATTAAAAAAAGGTGAAACTTTTATTATTACCCTTACTATTTATGATAATGGAACCCAAAAGTATATGGGGGATTTTGGGATGGTAAAAAATCGTCTTCTTGCCAATAAGGATGAACAATACTATATAAAATATGGCGGTAAGGTGTCAAAGGGCAGAGGTGTTTGTTATTATTGCAAAAAGCAAAAGGAAGTAATGGGTTTTGTAAACACCTACAATTTTTATACTGTTGACAAGAAGGGTTTTGTAAGCGGGGGATTTAGGCAGGAAAATGCGTGGAAAAACTACCCCGTATGCCTAGCGTGTGCTGACAAACTAGAGATGGGGAAAAGGTATATAAAAGAAAACCTTACATCAAGATTTTCCGGTTTTGACTATTCTGTATTGCCCAAATCCGTACTAAGGGATGATTATGCCGAAAAAGAATTCATAGAAACGCTTAAGGAATTTGAAAGATGTGCTAAATTTTCTACTTCAGAGACTACAAAGCAAAATCTTTTGGCAAGCGAAAAGGATTTTACAGAGATAATGAAGGAAAGCAAAAATTATCTCAATTACAATATGCTCATCTTTTCGGAAGAGCAATCGGGCTCGGTTTTCAAGGTGCTTCTTTATATAGAAGATGTTGTACCTAGCAAAGTCAAGAATATATTGCGTATAAAGGATAAGGTAGATGAGATTCATTTGTTCAAGGGTTTGCCGGGTAAAGGCAGGACAACCTACGATATGCAATTCGGTTTTGATAAGATAAGAACATTTTTTCCTAGGAACAGGCTTGAGGGTAACTTTGACAAGAATTTTCTAGAGATATTAAATAATGTTTTTACCTACAAAAAAATAAGCTATAAGTTTCTTTTGGGAAGAATGGTCGCAAAGATAAGAAAAACCGCTTCCCAAGGGGGCTATTTGGAGGCTTTAGTGCTTCAGGCTTTGATGAATATCATTTTTATCGAAGAATTAGGCCTCTTTAATGATAAAAAGAGGGGAGTGAAAAAGGTAATGATAGAAAAGACAAAGGGAAATGGAATATACTTGGAGTTTTTCGAAGATGAAAGCTATGGCAAAATTTTTGATTCGGATTACAAATGCGCTGTATTTTTGGTGGGGGTACTTACGGAAAATCTACTGAATCTACAGTATGTGGAAAGGGAAGGCAGACCCTTTTACAGCAGGCTGAATGGCCTAAAATTGGACAGGGGTCTTGTAAGGAGAATATATACTGAGGCTATAAACAAATTCAATGAATACGGTAAAAATTACTACAAAGAGCTTCAGTACCTTATTGGTATGTACATGCTGGGCGAAAAAGACCAGAGGGATATATCAAACGATGAAGTAAGCTTTTATTTCGCCCTAGGTATGTCGTTGGCAAAGCATTTCAAAAAAGATAAAAATAGCGGGGAGGAAGAAGGTAAATGATTAAGAACCGGCAGGAATTATTATTTTTATATGATGTCACCGATGCAAACCCAAACGGGGATCCTTTGGATGAAAACAAACCGAGGATTGATGAAGAAACGGGTATCAATATTGTAACCGATGTGAGGCTAAAAAGAACCATAAGGGATTATTTGTACAATTACAAGGGGTTTGATGGGAGCGAAGACAAGGATATATTTGTAAGGGAAACTCAAGCAAAAAAGGGCGGAATAAAGGACGGAAAAGCTAGGGCAAAAGACTTTAATGAAAGCAAGGATGAAGTACTAGAAAAAGCGATTGATATAAGGTTGTTTGGCGGGGTTATTCCCCTTGACAAGGACTCAATAAAATTTACAGGGCCGGTTCAGTTTAATATGGGCAGATCGCTAAATAAAGTCAGTCTAAAACACATAAAGGGGACAGGGGCATTTGCTTCAAAAGAAGGTAAATCACAAAAGTCCTTCCGGGAAGAGTATATTCTGCCCTATTCTTTTATAGGTTTTCACGGAATAGTAAACGAAAATGCTGCAAAGGATACAATGCTCACCGATGAGGATATAGAGCTTTTGGATGAGGCAATGTGGAACGGCACAAAAAACCTTATTACCCGTTCTAAAATAGGACATATGCCAAGACTTATGCTGCGTGTTATATATAATGAAGGACAAAACTTTTTTATAGGAGACCTTCAAAACAAATTGGCTTTGGATTTTGATATGCCCGAGGACAAAATAAGGACAGTCCGTGATTTCTCGATGGAAATAAGTGAATTGTTGGATGCACTGATATCGCATAGGGATAAGATAGAAAGGGTTATATATATCGCAGATGAAAATTTAAAGCTTGTCTATAAAGGGGAGGATATTGATCTAAAAGAGATAGTAGATGTAAGATTCTACAAAAAATCTTATTGAGGAGAGGAAGGAAAATGACTGAAAAATTTTTGGTTTTTGATGTCAGTGCCCAGTATGGACACTTTAAAAAACCTTATACAACAACATCTCCCCTTACATATTCAATTCCCACAAGGACTGCAATGGCAGGGATGATATCGGCCATTTTAGGGTTATCCAAAACGGAATATTCAAAGTATTTTACAAGGGACAAGGCACGGATAGCGGTGGGGATAATAAACCCGATAAAAAAAGTTAGAATTGCTGAAAATTTAATTAGCACCCAAAAATCTATGCACAAGATACACGAACGAACGCAGATCAAAATTGAGTTTCTAAAGGATGTGTGTTACAGGATTTATTTTACCCATAGCGACGGAGAGATCTATGGGAAGTTAAAAAGGCTTTTAGCAGGGCATGAAACGATTTATAGCATAAGTATGGGTCTTAGCGAGAATTTGGCAAACTATGTTTTCAGAGGTGAATTCGAAGGCCAAATAATAGATAAAAATGGTGAATTCGTAGAGCTTTCGAGTATTATGCCCACAGATATATTAAAAAAGGGCGATGTGGAGTATGAAGACGGCAAGGAATACTTTACAGAAACCATACCGATTGAAATGGATGTTGACAGAAATGTAAAGGAGTATAAAGAGGTGTTATTTGAAAGGAATTGCAAAAAGATCAAAGCAAGGGCCGGATCTTATATTAAGATTAGGGGGATGGACTGCAATATTGTAATAACAAAATGAACACTTCAGCATATGAATTTGGAAACAGCATTTTTCGATATTTTTTACATTGCAAAATATATTCGTTACAAAAAATTCATTAAATAAGGTTTTATAATAAAAAGGGGTGGGGCAGTGCTGCTTTCACATCCAGAGAAGTTACTAAAGGATCATTTAAGAAATGTATTTTTAATAGGTGACGCCATTTTTAAACAAAAAAGCATTCAGTTTAAGAGCTTTTCAAAAGATAAGCTTCGCTGTTTAAATAAGTTAAATCTGCTGGGGCATGATCTGGGTAAAGCCACCTCGTTTTTTCAGGACTACATAAAAAGCTCGGATAAGGATGCATACAGAAATGATGAGAAAAAAAGGCATGGCCTTTTGTCGGGGGTTTTGTCCTTTAAGATAGTGAATATGCTTATCGGGGATGAATGTCTTGCCTATTTATCCTATATGGTGGTTTCAAAACACCACGGGGAGCTCGATGATATCTCAAGTTTTACATCGGTGCTGTCCGGAAACGATAAAAACATGGGGCTTTTACGGGAACAGTATGAAAGCATCGACAGAGGCGCATTGCAACAGATTCTTGACGATCTTAAAATAAACTTCGATATATTAAATTATACGACCGACGAGTTTTTAAAGGATATTGATTATCTGGTATCCAGGTCTGTGAGAAAAAAAGTAAAAAGCATGACGGGGCTTGAGTTCTTTTTATTGATCAATTTTTTATTTTCCGTTCTGATTTTCTCCGATAAGCTGGAGGCCATATATAACAGCGAAAATATGGATATAGAAGGTTTCATAAAAAAGAATACTAAAAGACCGACTCTTTTACCTTCATGCGTTGAAGGATATAAAAAAACTCTGGGAAAGGGAAACGCGAAAATGGGCGGGTATAGGGATGCGGCATATGGGGAGGTCCTTTATAGCATTGAAAACCTTGATCTTGAGAAAAAAATATTATCCCTTAATCTCCCCACGGGGGCAGGCAAAACGCTTACCGTATTTGGGGCCGCATTAAGGTTGAAGGAACGGCTTAATAAGGAGCGGGGATATGATCCCAGGATTATTTATGTCCTTCCCTTTACCTCAATAATTGAACAAAACTTTGATGTTTTTGAAAAGATTTTGGATACGAAAGATACAAATATACTTTTGAAGCACCATTATTTATCGGAAAGAGTGTATCGATGGGAGTCGGATGGCAAAATGGAGAATTACAGCGAGGGTATTTCTGAGCATTTGGTGGAATCGTGGGATTCGGAGATAGTCGTAAGCACTTTTGTACAGCTTTTGCATTCAATATTTACGAACAGGAATAAAAGGCTTAAAAAATTTCATAATATCGTAAATTCAATAATAATCCTGGACGAGGTTCAAAGTATACCCCACAGATACTGGGGTTTGGTACGGACGGTATTTAGAAAAATGGCCCAATATCTAAATTGTTATTTTATATTTATGACTGCCACCATGCCGCTGATTTTCTCGGAGGAAGACGGTGAAATTTATGAGCTTGCAAGAAATAAAAAAACATATTTTAACAAATTTAACCGCATAGTTATTGATGCAAAAAAAGTATCAGAAAAAATGACGATTGATGAGTACAAGATATTATTGTTTGAAGATATCAGCTCTTATAAGGAAGATGATTTTTTAGTGGTACTAAATACCATAAGAACTTCCATCGAAGTATATGCATTTATAAACGAAAAATTTGGGGAAGAGGCAAAGATCTATTATCTGTCCACAAACATTATTCCAAGAGAAAGGCTTGGAAGGATAAAAGAAATTAAGGAAAGCAAAAAACGGAGGATAATCATATCAACTCAAATGATAGAAGCGGGTGTAGATATTGATATAGACAGGGTTTACAGGGATTTTGGCCCAATGGACAGCATAAACCAGACAGCGGGAAGATGCAATCGTGAATGGGAAGGCAAAAGCGGGGTGGTCACTTTGGTAAACCTGGTAAACGAGAAGCATAACGATAAACCCTACTCATCATATGTTTACGACAATGTATTAATGGAAGAGACTAGGACAGCTCTTTTAGGTTGTACTCTTATAGAGGAAAGGGAGATATTTAGTTTTGCCAAAAGGTATTATGAAGGAATAAAGAGGCATGGAAATGATGAAAGTAAAAAATTATTGGAAAACATAAAGGAACTCAGATACAGGACAGCCTTTGAGCATAAAAAGGACGCTGATAATGTATTGGTTTTTGAACTTATACGCCAGGAATTTGAGACGGTAGATGTGTTCATAGAAATTGACGAAGAGGCAAAGTTCGTTTGGAACAGATACCAAGAAATAAAAAAAATAAAAGACAGGTTTGAACGCAGGAGGAAGTTAAATCAACATAAAAAGAAATTATATAGTTATGTATTAAGTCTTCCGGAGTTTGCGGTAAAAAAACAGATGGATATTGATGAGGATGGCATTACCTTTGTCTCCAATGAAATGCTGTGCAGTGTATATGATGGGGAAACTGGTTTTAAAAGAGATCTGGAGAGAGATTATTTTTTTTAATAGGGGGTAGAGATTTTGGATGTTGAAGTACTTACTATAAGCCTGGAGGGCAACAAGATAGAAAGCAGAGATGTCCCCAAAATAAGGGGATATCTTGCGGGGAAATTTCCCCAGTATTTAGAACTTCATAACCATTTGGGGGGGAATAAATTTAATTACTCTTATCCGGTGGTTCAGTACAAATCAATTGGAAAGATTCCAAATATTATAGCAATCAATGAAGCCACAAGGATTTTACTGGACGTTTTTCATGATGTAAAGGAGATTGATATAAAAGATAAGGTCATGAGCATTTTGGAAAAGGGTTATATATTGAAGAAAAGGAAGCTGGGGCTTTCAAATGAAATGATAGGGTATAGGTTCATGACACCATGGCTTGCATTAAATCAGGAAAATTATAAAAGATACTTAAATGCCGATCCGGTGCAGAAAAAAGATATTTTAGAAAGAATCCTTACAGGAAATATTCTATCCATGGCCAAGGGATTGGATTATTGGGCAAAGGAGCCTGTGAAGGTGCTTACGGAGCTAAAACCCTTAGAGGTAAATTATAAAAATAAAAAAATGATAGGTTTTAGAGGAAGTTTTGTAGCCAATTTTATGATACCGGATTATTTGGGGTTGGGTAGATCCGTAGCCAAGGGCTTCGGGACAGTAAAAAGAGCTGAAGCATAAAAGTAAAAGCCGAATGTCTGAAAATAATGGGAAATAATATAAAAGGGGGATGCGAAATGGGTGTTTTGACGGTTCTGGAGGTATCCAAAAAGCAAAGCTATATTTTTAAATCCAATAGGCTCAGAGAAAATATCGGTGCATCGGAAATAATTGCATACACTACCGAGGTGCTGCCCCAAGAATTATGTACGAAATATAACGGGAGACATATTAGCTCGGGAGGGGGAAGCAGTATTTTTTATTTTGAAAGCAAAGATAAAGCTCTAAGCTTTGCTAAGGCATATTCTTTTAAAATTTTAAATAGGTTTCCATCGCTGGAATTTTTCCTGGCAAGTCTTGATTATGACACTGATACCGATATAATAATTGACAAAATGCAGGAACTATACAAAAAGCTAGGGAAAAAGAAGGCTAAAAGGGATATATATTCCTACATTATTGATTATGGTGTAACCGAAAAATGCAGTTCCACAAGATTACCTGCAATATATAAGGAAGAGATAAGCGGGAACTTTTATTCGGGAGAGTCAAAATCCAAAATAACAATGTTTAATGAAAGCAAAAAGGATATGGATGGGTTTGCTTTAGATATAAAGGATCTGGGCATAAGCAAAGATGAGAAAAGCTATATTGCTATTACCCATATTGACGGCAACAGGATGGGTAAAAGAGTAAACAATCTCAGGGAGAAATATAGAGGCAGGTATACCGATGAAAACATAAAGGAAATAAATGAGCAGTACATACATGAATTACAAAAATTCTCCGAGAATATCGACAGAGCTTTTAAACAGGCGTTTAATAAGATGACGGGGGTACTGGAAAGCAAAAAGGAGTTTTTGGCGGATGAGGGGATGAAGATTAAAGATACGCTTGTACCCCTTCGTAAGGTTGTCTTGGCGGGGGATGATGTGTGTTACATTACCGATGCAAGAATTGCCCTTGATTGTGCATATATCTTTTTGCAAGAACTCGAAACAAAAAAGATTATGGGGGAGAAGATAACCGCCTGTGCCGGGATTGCAATGGTAGGGGAAAAGTATCCGTTTTTTAAAACATACGAGTTATCCGAGGAATTATGTGCAAACGCAAAGGCAACTATAGAGGAGGATAAACTTGAGTCAAAAATTGATTGGCATATGGTGCAGGGTGAATACTGCGGTAATTTAAAACAGATAAGGGATGACTTTTACGAAACATTTGACGGTAAAAATCTTACTTTAAGACCCTTGGCGGTATCAAAAGAATCTGATGCACAGAACCATTATTCTCTTTTCAAAAAAGATATGAACTCTATAAAGACGGGGAATATTGCTCGGGGCAAGGTAAAGGGGATGCTCAAGGAAATGAAAAAGGGCGAAGAGCATCTGGACACATATATTGAAATCAACCAAATATACACGGCACTTGGTATGCACCGCATGGGTGCAAAGACCGGTTTTTTGGACGGGAAATGTGTTTTATTTGATGCGGTAGAAATTATGGATTGCTACATACCAATTTGTGGGGAGGGGGTATAAAAAATGGAGAAATATTTATTGAGGGTAGAGCTCCTTACGGATGCTGTTTTTGGCAGCGGCAGTTCAGAAACAGGTTTTATTGATGCGGGTGTTTTGCATGACAAATATGGGTTTGTTTATATTAATGCAAAGACACTGAAGGGTAAATTGGGGGAAATGGCATCGGTATTTGTAAATATGCTAAAAAAGATGGATGGATGCGAGGGGTTAGCTAAAGTGTTTCACAAGAAGAAGGAAGAACTGTTTGGGATTCCGGGGGAATACGATCACAACAGGCTAAAATTTTCCGACTGTGAGATAAAAAAGGATATACGCAAATACTACAAAAGTTTTATGAAAGACTCAAAAATTAATCCGCAGGAAATTTTAGAATCTTTAACCTATATACAAACTCAGACTTCTATTGATTATAATACGGGGGTAGCCAAAAGGAATTCTTTGAGAAACTTAAGAGTAATAAATCGGGGCCTGGTGCTATATTCTTCCATATATTCGCCCCAAAGATTGGATGATGATGCAAAGATCCTTCTGTCCTCAGCCTGCTCGTTTCTTCGGCATTTAGGTTCTAATGAGACCAAGGGCAAGGGGAGGGTTAGGACAAAATTGTTGTCAGAGGGAAAGGATATAAGCAAGGAATATATTAAATTATTAGGAAAGAAGGTGGGGGCAGGTGTATAAATATATTCAGTTTGATGTTTTGGCACTGGAGAATCTCAAACTTGGCAAATTTGAAAAAGATTCAAACAATGAATACAGTTATTCTTATATACCCGGTTCGGTGATTAAGGGTGCTGTTGTTTGGGATATTGCACAAAGAAAGTGCGAGGTACCAAAAGAAATATTAAACGGAAGCACAATATTTTATAATGCTTACCCGCTGGTAAATGGACTTGCCTCAAACCCAATGATGAAAGGTTTTCTGGGTGATAAACAGCAAATACGCTCAGGAAAAGGTAGGATCGAAGTAAGACATTCTTTTAACAAAAGGGAGGAGACGGATGCACCCCTTACATGTTATGAATTTGCGGCGGGGAGGGAGGGTGAAGAGAACTGCCTTTTGGGGTATAATCCTGAAAAGGTAGGCAATATTCATATCAACAAAAAAGATGCTTCGAATAATGACAAAAATCCGAGGATATTTAGGTATGAGGCAATTAAAAAGGGTGAACAGCTAAGGGGCTATATACGTGTTCCTAAAATGTTATCGGATCATATTTTTGAAGCTTTGGGAAGGGAATACGTCTATTTTGGAGGTTCTAGGGGTAGCGGATATGGGAAGTGCAGGATAGAGAATATAAAGCAGATCCCCAAGGTTTCACCGTATGAGTCGGATCCTGATATAAAGGACGAACTTTATATTTACTTTTTATCGGATGCAATACTTTATTATAACGGGAAAGTAAACACATACATACCGGAGGAACAGCTGAAAAAGTTTTTGGGTATAAACGGGGAATGCAAGTATATCGCATCTTGCAACAGCCTTGAATTTGCGGCATCTTATAATACCCTTTATAGGACAAATACCATATGCTACAATGCGGTATCAAAGGGGAGCATAGCCAAATATACAGTCGATGAAAAAATAGAACCAGATAAGATAAAAAGCTTGGTAGAAGCTGGGGTAGGACTTAGAAGGGAAGATGGTTACGGACATATTGCGATACTGAACAAGATCCCGGATGATATATCCGTCATCAATTATAAAAGGACTGGGCCGGTTCAAAGTCCAAAATTTGCCATTGGGAGCAGGGATTTTGATATTACGGATGAAGACAGAGATATTGTAAATACAATTCTAAAAAATATTTTTAAAAATCGTTCAAAGCTTGAAGTGGAAAAGATTGTATTGGAACTTTTAAAGGATTGGAATAGGCCCGGAGGCAGTCTCCAAAGCCAGGTGGGGAAGCTTCTTAATATCTTCCAAAATGGGTATCGCAAGGAAGAGAGTGATTTTAAAAGGGCATTGCGCGATTATCTTGAGGAAATGAGGGCCAAAAGGGGAAAAATTGCTTGGTTTAAGCTGGAACAGCTTAAATTTCCGTACGGAGGCAGTAAAACCCAAAAGGGGAATCTTGGATTGACAAGAATGCTTAAAGATTTTACAGATGACAGATCCAATGTTCTTTTTGACAGCCTTCAACATATTACAATAACGGGCGTTAAGTTAGGGGAATTTAAATTTCCCTCGGATAAAAAGCTCGAAAAAGAAGCACTGCACAATCTTAAAATGGATTTTTTCACATGTCTTCTCAGGCATTTTCTAAGAATGAAGGAGGTGGTATCGTGATTTATAAGGAAGAACTACTCAATATGGTAAAATATGATGTAAAAGCGGTATTGGTTTCACCGTTGGCAATAAAAGATGACAATGATGAGCTTAGGGTGGATCAACTGACAGGTGGGGTGTATATACCCGGTTCGTCTATTGCAGGGGCATTTAGGAATTACTATGAAAGTTATGTAAACAAGAATTCCGATGAAAACATCAACGAACTGTTTGGCGGAAGAAAAAGCGGAATGGGGAAGGTTGTTTTTTATGATGCCCATCTTGCCGATGAGAGCACACAAGGAACAGTGTCCTCTAGGCCTGGACTGAAAATCGACAATAGCAGGCAAACTGAGGCCAAAAGCGGGGATATCAAAGAATCGGGTACAAAATTTAGCAGAAAGTTCATGGAAAAGGGTATGGCTTTTCGATTTGTATTCGAATTAAATAATTATGGGGAAGAAGGATTCGAAAAAAAGCAAAAGGAATTAGAAAATCTTATAAAGGCCTTCTCGGTGGGCGATATATCGCTTGGGGGAAACAAAATGATAGGATACGGAAGGTTCAAAGTAGAATCTGTGTTTAAAGAAGAATATAATTTTACAAATGCTGATGATCTGTTAAGGTTTATGCTGCGGAATCCCAAAAGCAAGGATGTGACAAAGTATATTCTGAGTGGCGATTACTCAACTTTGAAGGTTCGTTTTAAAGTAAAGGCGAAAACGGCTACGCCTCTTTTAATAAGGGATGAAGTGATCCGTTCATCGGATGAACCCGATGGGATAAACATAAAAGACGGCAATGACTTTATTATACCCGGAAGCTCGCTAAAGGGTGTTATAAGATCAAGGGCTCAAAGACTGCAGAAGACATTTCCGTGTATTGGCGAGGATATTATATCCAATATTTTCGGTATAGAGGCGGGAGGCGATAATTCACAAATATCAAGGCTAAAATGTTTTGATACGGTAATAAGGGATTGCAAAAAAAGGGTTTACAATAAAATTAAGATCGATCATTTTACGGGCGGGACAATGCAGGGAGCATTGTCTGAGGATGAAGTTATTATGGGGAAATTGGATATAGAATGCACATTAGATACAGCGGGCTTGAAAGATTATAAAAAAGAGGTCGGACTTTTGCTTTTGGTATTGAGAGATCTTTGTGTGGGAGATCTTTGTATGGGAAGTGGCTATGCGGTGGGATGGGGATATATGAAGGCGGAAACTTTAGAATTGTTCGATGGGGAAAATATAGTTTTTGGCTTTGGCACAGACGATAAGGAGGCCTTAGGAAAGTTTGACCTTTACATATCAAAATTAATGGAGGCGGGGTGCAAACAGTGAAGATGACAGAGATCCGAAAAGAGGAAATAATTTCTTTAGCACAGGAATTTAAAAATCATATTATATATTACTTCGACAGCCTTAGATTTGGTGAAAATCCAGAAAACATAGAACCGGACAACATCAACGAAGCATTCTTCTTTCAAGATGGGAAATGTTTACATGTGTATCGGGAAGATGGAGTAAAGGGTATTTTTTACAGAGAAGAGGGGGAAGAGGAATTTATTACGGAGAAGCAGATTTTGGGGCAAAAATGTTTTGAAAATGGCTTTGAAACTTTAGTTATCAAAAAGTATGTTGAGTATGACGAGGATGGACAGGCCTTTATATCGAGGGTACTGCCGGCAAAATTTATATAAGAGGAGGGAAAAGAAATGAGTGGACAGGGATCAGATATGAGGCATTCCCAAGCGCCATACAATTTTATCGGCTTAGAGGATTTTGTTTTGGACAGATGTGGCGATGAGAAGGAAATTTTGATGCATGAACGGTATCACGAAGGGTTGAACACGGGGGCTGTCCGTTATGAAATAAAAGTTTTGACCCCTCTTTCCATTACCAATGGGTCAAGGGGCAATTCTAATTCCCAAGAAATATCCAAAAACCCAATGGGAAGCTATATTATACCGGGAAATACAATCCGCGGTCTTACAAGATACAATGCATCTATATTTTCTTTTGCTTCAGTAAAGAATGAGCAGAAAGAGAAGTATGACATTAAAAATAGAAGATTTTATTATAGGACATTTGCATCAAGGGATAAGAATATGAAAGGCTGGTATTCAAAGAGCGTGGGGACAAAACCCGGTACAGTGGATGGTCGCAGGCGTATAATATTAGAAAGGGTACAGGCCGGTTATATTCGCAAAAAGGGAGATGAGTACATAATCACTCCCTCCGTCAAAATTAAAAACGTAGACGGGGGATTTGAGCGTTCATATACGCCGATTCATGAAAATGACTTAAGGGAAGGAAACATTCGAGGGATAAACTATATGTATACAAAAAAAATTGAAAAAGTGAAGCACCCTAAAAACTCCAACCCTTATTATACACCATACTTTAAAGAGGTAAGATATAATACGGATGGGAAAAAAGTAAATATAGATATCAATGGCAAATTTGAAGGGATGCTTGCAAATTCAAACTTTATTTCCGGGAAAAGACATCATTACTTAATACATGAAGAAGATAAAGACAGTGCACAGATAGTTGTATCCAAAAGGCTGGCAGAATTATATGAGGATGATTTGGAGTATACGCATAAATTAAACGCCGCTAAAAATCAAATAGCTGAAGGCTGCAAATATTATTCTTTGCCTAAAGGAGATGAGGTAAAGCCTATTTTTTACATAACGGGAGGAGAAGAGCTAAACTTTGGGTTTACACCATACTTAAGGCTGCCTGCTGAAGGGGATATATATGGCGGTTTGCCAAAATCCCATAAGGACTACGAGGGGACGGATTTTGTTGATGCAATATTCGGCTGGAAAAGTTTTCGCACAAAGTTATCCTTTCGCGATGCAATATGCGAGGAATTAGATGGAAGGCCAATAGAAAAATATAGCGTGGTATTAGCAGAACCGAAAGCATCTTGGTATAGAGGATATTTAAAGCAAAGGGGGGGTAACTCCCTAGAATCCTACAATGACGAGAATTATAAAATAAGGGGCCGCAAGTTTTATTGGATGAAGAAGAAATTGGACATAGGAAGCGAAAACAAATACAAAAATGACAGCATCGTAAGTGACATGGAATGTTATCCTGAGGGCACCAAATTTGCGGGAAAAATAAAATTTGAAAATCTAACCGACGAAGAGCTGGGTCTTCTACTATACTCTCTTAAGCAGGGAGATACGGAGGGATATTTTAATTTGGGGAAGGGAAAACCCTATGGATTTGGCAAATGCAAGATAAGAATCACAGGGTTTATGTTGGAGGATATCAAGAAAAAGTACAGTTCCTTTTCCGCCAACTATCAAAAATCGGGTGAGACCGATAATTTTATAGATGCTTTTAAAAGCTATATAATTAAAAATTATAGGAAGAAAGTCGATAATGTAAATGAAATTGAGGCCTATAGGCAATTTACACTTAGCAAAAACATTTTGGAGAAAACAGACGTAAGCTATATGGATGTGAAAGAATTTGCCAACAGAGGTAGTCTGCCGAATATAGATGACATAGTTAATAGAGAAGGGAACAGGCCGGTTAGAAGACCTAGGGGGGGAAACCCAAGAAAGAAGAATTATGGAGGGTCTCAAAAAAGAAAGCCAAAACCCAGTGGGGCATCGAAGGATAAGGGAAATATATCACAGAGTATTAGTAAAAAAGATATTAATAAGCTTATGGAATTAAAACAGCAATTGGAGTCGGAAGGTTAGAAAAAACGGAATTGAATTTTCAAGTGAGCTATTGAAAGATGGATAAAATTATGATATATTATGTTTAGGGAAAGGGTGTGGATGTAAGAATGTGGATGCAAAATTATAGGCTTATGTCCACAAGAACCCCTATAACGGCTGGTAATGCAGCTTTACAGGGGTGTGTTGACACCCGATAAACACATAGAAATCACCATAAATTCGGAGGATTCAGGCGAATTAGTAGCAAAAAAGTTCAGTCATTAAAAGTTTGTAACATAGACAGCAGGCGGATTGTAGACAAAAGGGCTGTTGCAGTGGCACATCCATTAAAACAAGGATTGAAACTTTTTTAGGTTTTATGACCGTAAAAAGTCATTTTGTTGCAGTGGCACATCCATTAAAACAAGGATTGAAACCCTTGATTATTACAAAGTGGACAAGCCCGAAAGCCTAACGTTGCAGTGGCACATCCATT
>JAAZML010000169.1 GCA_012798835.1 Clostridium sp. | reverse complement strand
GGGATTACCTACCCGGCGATCCTTTAAATAATATTAATTGGAAAGCAACGGCCCGCACAGGCAGCTTGCAGGTTCATAAAAGGGATTATACAGCTGACCCCAAAATTATGGTCTATCTCAATATGGATGTGACCCGGGATATGTGGGGCCCCATAACCAGGCCCCGGCTTATTGAGAATGGGATTTCTTATGCAGCCTCTATCATTTATCACGGTATATCCAAGGGTATACCTGCAGGATTTGGGTGTAATGGATATATTGTTGACGAACCAAAACAGCCTATTCGGGTATTGCCCCAAAATGGTGAGGGACAACTGGATCATCTGTTTGAAATTATGGCTAAATTAGCTATGGATAGGAGCATTACCTTTCATACATTTCTAGAAGATGATATAAATGCGGGGGATGCAGGGGCTTTTATCGGTTCTGTGGATTATCTTTTTATAACCGCTTTTGTAACGGATTCAATGAAAAATCAAATAAAACAATTGGAGAATATGGGCAACTCGGTAGAGATTTTATGGCTAAAGGATTCCCAAAAAGAAGGTGACGGCAATGAGGGATAAATCAATCGGGAAGATAGTGATCAAATGGGGCCAGGGGATATTTGAGATCCTTGCAATTTTCCCTGTAATACTCACTATTGGTATTACTCTCATTGCCGAGGAAATATGGGTATGGGCAATCAGTTTGTTATTATTTTATCTATTAGGTTTAATCTTTGGGGATGTTCTATTTAATAAACCGAGATATGTATATTTAGGGGTTGGACTTTTTATAACTTTACTTACCGCTTGGCTCATACCCTATAATATATATCTTAAACTTCGCACTTGTAAAAGTGCCTGTGCACCTTGAAAACTCAATATTATTCGGCATAAATATAGCAAGAACCTCACATTTTTGATATAATTAAGGAAATAAACCAACAAACCAAAACGGAGGTACTTGCTATGAAAATTATAACACAAGATTTCCAAAATGATAAGGTGGTTTCTACTTCAATTAGAGGTTTTTTTAAAAAATATAGGATTTCAACTTTATTAAGGGAATCAAATGCTTACAAAAGCAAAGGTATACCTGTAATTGCTATTTTTCAGTACCTGTTTATGCTAGTCTTTACCAATCGTTCTATGTACATGAATATACTTATGGGTACACACACTGTTAACTTTGCTAAGGATACGGTCTATAGATTTATGAACTCCGTTCATATAAATTGGATTAGATTTACTACTCTGCTTAGCACCCTAATCGCAACCAAGACTATTACTGAATTGACGGATGAAAACAGGATAAACGTCCTAATATTAGATGATACACAGTTTGAGAGACCGGGTGCCAAAAAGGTAGAATTATTGGCTAAAACATACGATCATGCTAAAAAGGCTTATAAGAACGGATTTCGGCTCCTCACTTTGGGATGGTCAGACGGTAATACATTTCTTCCGGTTAATGGTTGTCTTCTATCTACTGAGAACAAGAAAAATCGTATTAATGAAGCCGCTATTGTAGATAAGCGTACCGCAGGTTTTAAAAGGCGTCGTTTAGCCCAAACAAAGGGAACCGCCGTTGCCTTAGAACTTATTAAAGCCGCTAAACAGGCTTTGATTCCAGCGACGCATGTGCTTTTTGATACATGGTTCTGTTTTCCGGCCTCTTTAGCT
>JAAZML010000147.1 GCA_012798835.1 Clostridium sp. | reverse complement strand
TATTATACTTATTATTCTTAAAAACTTTTTTACCCAATTTAGTTCCAGTCGGTCTTTTTGACCACCTGCAAACCCTTATTTTACGGGCTTTTCTCCTTTTATTTAACTACTCCCACTCAATCGTAGCAGGGGGCTTGCTGGTTATATCATAAACAACTCTATTTATATGCCCCACCTCTTTTATAATCCTACCCGATATTGTTTCAAGTAAATCATACGGAATCCTTGACCAATTGGCAGTCATAAAATCATTGGTGCTAACAGCCCTTAATGCCAAGGTATAATCATAAGTTCTTTGATTCTTTGTAACCCCAACGCTTTTCATTCCGGTAAGCACCGTAAAGTATTGGTTTATATTCGAATCCAGACCCGAGTTTTCTATTTCCTCACGAAAGATATGATCGGCTTCTCTTAGAATCTCCAATTTTTCTTTTGTAACCCCACCTATAATCCTGATGCCAAGTCCAGGTCCTGGAAATGGTTGTCTCATAACAATTTCCTTTGGAAGTCCTAGACCTAGCCCCACCTTTCTGACTTCATCCTTAAAAAGGTTTCTAAGGGGTTCTATTATTCCCTTAAAATCCATACGTTCAGGTAATCCACCTACATTATGATGGCTTTTTATAACCGCTGTACCACCTACACCGCTTTCAATTATGTCTGGGTATATAGTACCCTGAACTAAAAAGTCTACAGAACCAATTTTACGGGCTTCTTCCTCAAACACCCTTATGAATTCCTCACCAATTATTTTTCTCTTTTTCTCCGGATCGGTTACCCCATCCAAAGCATCTAAAAATCTCTTTTCCGCATCAACCTTTACTAGATTAATATCAAACTTGTTTTTAAATACCTCTTCTACCTGCTCCCCCTCATACTTTCTTAAAAGACCATGATCGACAAAGATACAGTTTAACTGTTTTCCGACGGCTTTATGAATCAAAACCGCCGCCACTGAGGAATCAACTCCACCGGAAAGTCCGCATAGAACACGCTTGTCACCGATCTTCTCTTTAAGGGCCTTTATAGATTTCTCAATAAATGAATCGACTGCCCAATCCCCTGCACAACCACATATATCAAAAAGAAATTTCTTTAATATATCCATGCCCTGCTGTGTTCTATCCATTTCAGGATGAAATTGGACGGCATACAGCCTTCTTTTTGCATCTTCCATTGCAGCCACAGGATATTTTTTTGAATATGCAGTTTTTATAAAACCTTCTGGCACCTCATTTATATGATAAGTTTGATTCATCCAACATTTTAATATTTCGTCTATACCTTTAAAAAGCTCCCCTTTGGTACTAAAATGGATTTCGCTCTCCCCATAACCTTCCTTTGTTCCTTTTGCAACCGAAACACCATACATTTGGGCCATTAACTGCATGCCATAACACACTCCCAAAATTGGAACTCCAAACTCAAAAATTTCCTTGACATCTTTTAAATCTACATATTCGGGGGCTCTATCGGGATCCCCAATTAAAACGATTCCTTTTGGATTTAAAGATTTTATTTTATCAATAGAAGTATTATAAGGTACAATTTCGCAATATACGCCCGCTTCCCTTATTCTTCTTGTAATCAGTCGATTATATCGTCCCCCTAAATCCAGGACCAAAATCAGTTCATTTGCCAAGATGACATCCCCTTTCAAACATAAAACATGATGTTTAATTATATCGGAATTTAGGTTATAATGCAAAACAAAAATTAAACTACGATTGACTTAAAAGGTTATTATACTTAAAATTAGTATTAACCGAATATATTGTCCTACAGAAAGGAGTCATGATATAGAATGTACAAAATAGTTAATAAGGAAATTCTTAATCCACAGGTTAAATTAATGGAGATAGAGGCTCCCCACATAGCTAGAAAAGCCCAACCAGGCCAATTTATTATTTTAAGGATAGATGAGAACGGTGAAAGAATCCCGTTGACCATAGCCGACTATGACACCCAAAAAGGTACAGTAACTATAATATTTCAAGAAGTCGGCAAGACTACTCTTGCCTTAGGTACTCTTAACACAGGTGATAAACTGCTTGATTTTGTCGGCCCCTTGGGAAAAGCCTCAAACTTTGAGGGTGTAAAAAAAGCGGCGGTAATCGGCGGAGGCCTTGGTACAGCAATCGCCTATCCACAAGCAAAAAATCTAAGTCTAATGGGGGCACAGGTCCATTCCATCATAGGCTTTAGAAATGAAGACCTGATTATTTTGGATGATAAAATGAAAAACGTAAGCAATGAACTCTACATCACTACCGATGATGGTTCAAATGGCAGAAAAGGTTTTGTTACAGATGTCTTAAAGGAGCTTATCGAAGGGGGCAATAAATACGATTTAGTTATAGCGATAGGCCCATTAATAATGATGAAATCCGTAAGTGCCCTTACGAAACAGCATGCTATAAAAACCGTTGTTAGCATGAACCCCGTTATGATCGATGGCACGGGTATGTGCGGTGGGTGCAGGGTTACGGTGGGTGGAGAAACCAAATTCGCCTGCGTAGATGGCCCCGAATTTGACGGACATCTCGTAGACTTTGATGAGGCAATCAGAAGACAAAGCATGTATAAAAACGAAGAACAAAAATCCATTACAAAACATAAATGCAGGTTAGGAGGGAAATAAATATGCCAAATATGTCACTTAAGAAAGTTTCTATGCCCGAACAAAAACCTAATATCCGAAATAAAAACTTTCAGGAAGTTACAATGGGCTACACAAAAGAGATGGCCATCGAGGAAGCCAAAAGATGCCTCAACTGCAAAAACAAACCTTGTGTCGCAGGCTGCCCCGTAAATGTGAGAATACCCGAGTTTATTTCCCTTGTGGCTCAAGAAAAGTTCAAAGAGGCATATGATGTAATCTATACCACCAACAATCTGCCCGCTGTATGTGGCAGGGTATGCCCCCAAGAATCCCAATGTGAACGCCTATGTATTAGGGGCAAAAAAGGTGAACCCGTTGCCATAGGAAGACTTGAAAGATTTGTGGCCGATTGGTATATGGAAAACATAAACGAGCCCCCCAAAATGCCCATTAAAAATGGAAGAAAAGTTGCCGTTGTGGGTTCTGGGCCTGCAGGTCTTACCTGTGCCGGCGATTTGGCAAAAGAGGGCTATGACGTTACTATTTTTGAAGCGTTTCATGTAGCTGGTGGGGTTTTGGTTTACGGTATTCCGGAGTTTCGATTGCCCAAGGAGTTAGTCCAACAAGAAATAGATACAATAAAAGAGCTTGGTGTAGACATTAAGACAAACATGGTTGTTGGAAAAATTTACTCCATAGATGAACTCAAAGAAATGGGATATGATGCTGTATTCATAGGCTCAGGAGCAGGCTTACCTAGTTTTATGGATATTCCCGGAGAAAATCTGAATGGGGTTTATTCGGCAAATGAATTTTTAACAAGAATAAATCTTATGAAAGCATATAAATTCCCCGATTACGATACCCCTGTTAAGGTGGGTAACAGTGTTGCCGTTATAGGAGGCGGAAATGTGGCAATGGATGCTGCAAGATGTGCCAAAAGGCTCGGAGCTCAAAATGTCTATATCGTTTATAGGCGCTCAGAAGCCGAGATGCCTGCAAGACTTGAGGAAATTCATCACGCAAAGGAAGAAGGGATTATACTAAAGCTTCTTTCAAATCCTACAAAAATCTTAGGGACAGATGACGGCTGGGTGAAGGGCATTGAATGTATCGGAATGGAGCTTGGGCAACCGGATGCCTCGGGAAGAAGAAAACCGGTGCCAAAGGCTGATTCTGAACATATTGTGGAGGTTGAAACCGTAATTATCGCCATCGGACAAAATCCAAATCCCCTGCTTGTATCTGCTACCCCTGGCTTAGATGTGGAAAAATGGGGTGGAATAATAACCGATGAAAATACTGGTGCTACTAGCCTAGACGGTGTTTATGCCGGGGGTGATGCTGTTACAGGAGCGGCAACGGTTATACTTGCAATGGGTGCTGGTAAAAATGCGGCAAAATCGATTGATCTGTATCTTAAAAATAAAGACTAGCAATTTTATCAAATTCTAAGGCAAATAAATTCAAAATAGCCCGTATGGAAGGAGCTTCAATCCCACCCTGCGGGCTATAAAAATTTTAGGGAATAAAATAAATTTTCTATTTAAATTTCTGCTTCTAATCCCTTTAAGGCACTTCCATTTAGATAGTCAAATTTACTACCCTGATAGCTTCCCCTTGCTTCCATCCTCTCTTCAATAAGATCATGTATTTTCCACCAGCTCATTCCCCAGTTGCAAAACAAAGTCCTTTCTTTTGGTGCCCGCCCCAAAAGTCTTTGTATTACTATAGATGGACTGAGGTGTTCAAGAAACGCTACCACCCTGTCAATGTATTCTCCAAGGCTTATAGGGCTAAATTCGCCGCTTTGATACATGCTGCCCAGTACTGTATCCTTCAAGATATACAAGGAATGACACTTTACCTGATCAACCCCTAGGGCTGATATGATCTTTGCTCCCTCCACTACATCTATCATCGAATCCAGCGGAATATCTAAAATATAATGGGCACAGGATTCTAAACCATACAGCTTAATTGCCAAGACTGAATCAATAAACTGGGCAAGGGAATGTCCACGTTTTAAAAACTCCAGAGTATGATAATTAACTGTTTGCAACCCCAATTCTATTATAATATCAACACCCCTTCGTGTTTTTACTTCCCTTAAAAATTCAAGATACGAATCCTTTACACAGTCGGGTCGGGTGGAAATATAAAGAGCTACAATATTATCGTCCAAAGCCTCGTATATGTACCCCTTAAAATCTTCAAGGGACAGATAAGTGTTTGTGTAATTTTGAAAGTATGCAATAAACTTATCCGCACTATAGTTTTTCCCTATATACCTGGAGTTTAAGCCGAGCTGTTCTTTTATACTCAAACAGTTGGAAAGATTTTCGAACCCTGCCCCCTCCCCTCCGCAAAATATACACCCGCCGTTTTCTATGCTTCCATCGCGATTAGGGCATGTTATGGGTAAATTTAAGGGCAGTTTATATACTTTAGTTCCGTATTTTTTTTTTAGATAAGCAGAGAATTTGTTATAATACATTTATTTCCTTTCTTTCGTTCTCTTATTGGTTAATCTACCATTGTCATTCCGGTAGATATCTATTTAAGGTTTTTAAATATTTCGTTGTACACCTTCCATAGGGGCACCTGGTGTTTTTTCGCAGCAGCCTTACAATCCTCGAATTCAGGCGCAAATTTTTCACTCCCCCCTAAGTATGCTTCCTTGATGCCTAGCTTCCCAAATTTTGTGTCAATGTACTTTTTTTTGCGCTCCAACACATATCTTTTTGCAGATGTTCTCCTAACCCCTAGAGTTGAAGTCTCCCTCAGGATGATATCAGTAAACCTTTTTTCCTCATCTTTCTTGCATAATACCGTAAGCATTACACCGGGTCTATTTTTTTTCATATATACGGGCACATAAAACACCTCCAATGCGCCTTTTTCAAGGAGTAAATCCATGACATACCCTAGTATCTCAGGACTCATATCATCCACATTAGTTTTTAGCACCACTATGTCCCCGTCCGCATCATTTTCAACCATAGTACCCATAATACATCTTAGAGCATTGAGCCTGCCTATTTCTCTCTTTCCTGACCCATAACCAACTTTCTCCACCATCATAGGTGGCATTTCCCCAAAACCGTCTGCCAAAGTCTTTATAATACCTATACCCGTAGGAGTTATAAGCTCCGTATTTACATCATTATCTATAATGTAGGGTATATTGCTCTCAACGAGCATCTCCATGACCGCCGGCACGGGCACAGGCAATTTCCCATGCTGACATTCTATAAATCCTGTTCCCTCGTGAAGCGGCGAAGAATAAATTCTGTCCACCCCTAAAAGATCTATACAAATTGAAGCACCTACAATATCCACAATAGAATCAATTGCACCCACCTCATGAAAATGAATATCGTCAATCTTCATGTTATGAACCTTGGCCTCGGCTTTTGCTATTTCCTTGAAAATCGTTTTACTAAGTCTTACCACGTTTTCATTTAAACCTGCATTATCAATAATTTTTTTGATATCATCAAGGTTGCGGGCAGGGGTATGATGGTGATGATGTCCCGTATGCTGGTGCTCTGTATGCTGGTGCTCTGCATGCTGGTGTCCTGCATGCTGGTGCTCTCCTTCGTTTGTAATAACATCAAAATCCGTTACAGCAATTGAATTTTTAATTTTCTTTTCAACCGAAATACTGAACCCTTCTACCTTTAGCTTTTCAAGTTCAGCCCTTAGAACATTAACATCTACCCCCAAATCAATTAAAGCACCCAATACCATATCTCCGCTAATACCCGAAAAACAATCAAAATAAAGTACCTTCATCCTTATTCCTCCCTCTTATGACTTATTTATCATACTCGCCAAAAAACCAGCGCCGAACCCATTATCAATATTCACCACTCCAACCCCGGCAGCGCAACTATTTAGCATGGAAAGCAAAGCCGAAAGCCCGCCAAAATTTGCTCCATACCCTATACTTGTAGGAACCGCAATAACGGGTCTATCTACTAATCCCCCCACAACACTGGCCAAGGCCCCCTCCATCCCGGCAACTACAACAAGTACATTGGCCCTTAAAATAGTATCAGATTGTGCAAACAGCCGGTGTATTCCAGCTACGCCAACATCGTACACCCTCTCGACCCAATTCCCCATGATTTCGCAAGTAATCGCCGCTTCTTCCGCAACAGGAATGTCGGAGGTTCCAGCTGTCAATACAGCCACCATTTTTTTGGTTTTAGGTACCTTTATCCTTTTAACCGCTACAATCTTTGCCTCTTTATGATAAACTACATCCCGGGTAATTTCTTTAATCGCCTCGTAAACCTTTTCGTCAGCCCTCGTTGCCATTATATTACTGTTGCTTTCCATAAGTTTTTTGATGATTTGCTTAATTTGTTCCAAAGTCTTGCCAGGGCAGTAAATAACCTCTGGATAGCCATTGCGTAAATTTCTATGGTGATCAACCTTTACAAAGCCAAGATCCTCAAAAGGAAGTCTTTTTAGCTCGTTCAGTGCCCCGTCAATATCCTTCTTTCCATTTTTAACATCCAGCAAAAGTTCTTTTAAATATTTAGAATCCATAATACCCCCTAAATCACCAAGTTATATAGTAAACTGTATTTTTAGAACCAGGCAAAGCATTAAACATTGTTTTAGTATACAACTGCAATCCTAAAATAAATAAGGATTTCTTATGATAAAAAAAGATTTTTAATTTTTTTTGCTTCCTCGTCTGAAATACTCTCCTTTTCTAGTGCCAAATCAACGGTTGCATTTCCCAACACCTTATATATGTTCCCCATTTTAGGTTTTAGACTCCCTAGGGCACGCAGATGTTCTTTTACAACACTGCAATCCCCCCTTGCTATCGGACCTGTTAACGCATCAACACTTCCATATTTTTGAATATTGTAAACTGTGTTCATTATAAGGGGAACAAAAATTTCTCTAGCACTGCTTTGTTCAATCCCTATACTCTTTAGTATCTCCTGAGCTATATGGGAAAGTGTTACTGTGTAATTAGATATTATACATGCCGCCATATGATACAGCGGTTTATCCCCCCGATCAACATGCACAATCTTACCCCTGAAAGCTTTTACTATTTTCAAAATATTATCTTCTGCCTCTTTACATCCCTCAAAGCCATAATATATATCGTAAAGCCCCTTCCAGCCATTTTCCTTGTCAGCAAAAGTCTGGGCAGGATGCAGTGACGCAATATGCCCACCCATACCCCGAAGCGGTTCCAAAACTTCCGAGCTCATTGCCCCGCTCAAATGAATAAAAATTTTCGAATGCAAAAATTTTTGCGGGATATTTGTTACTATCCTTTTTGCTACTGCTCCAATAGAATCATCTGGTACAGTCATTAAAATAATTTTTGAATTCTCTATGGTGTCTTTGAGATCATTTGCGTACCTGCCTTTTAGTTTTTTATTAAGATAAATCTGTGACTTATCGCTTTTACTATATACACCCGACACTGAAAAATTACTGTTTTTAAGACCAATTCCAAATGCGCAGCCTACTCTGCCCGCACCTATAATACCTATGTCCACATTTATCACTAACCCTTCCTAGCCAATTCATTCAAAACTTTTAGATTCCTTTTGCAGCTTTGCAACAAACATCTGAATATATGATTTTAAAAATACCATCAATAGAATAATAACACAATCCCTTGGCTTTTTACAAAATATATAGTATTCCAATCTAAAGATGTTTTTAAATATGATGTTATATTTTCTTTGACAATCAAATACAATCTAAAAGTAGAACCAGAAAACTTTTGATTTTGGGTGGATGGATTTATGAATATTAACCATATCTTAATCTTGACTCTTCTGCTTACAATGTTTTTTTTCAATCTAAGGCGCAGTAGCGTTGTTTATTTGCGCCCTCTTTTCTTGCCTTTCGGTTGCATTATTTTTATTCTTTTTTTGATGGTGTTCTCCAACACCGCAATAGAGTCTGCCTCTTCGGGGCTTCGGTTATGGTTGGATATAGTATTTCCTTCTCTATTCCCTTTCCTTGTCGCATCCGAGGTTTTATGTCAGACGGGATTTGTAAATGCAGCAGGGGTTCTTTTAGAGCCAATTATGCGCCCCGTATTTAATGTGCCTGGATGCGGCTCCTTTGCCCTTGCAATGGGGCTTATAGGGGGATGCCCCATCGGTGCAAAAATAACTGCCGATCTTAAAAGGGAAAATCTCCTTACCAAAATTGAAGCCGAAAGACTTCTGACCTTTACCAACAATTCAGGACCTTTATTCATTATGGGCTCCATCGCTACAGGAATGCTCGGCAAACCTGAATTAGGACCGTTCCTGCTTATATGCCACATACTGTCAAGTCTTAGTGTGGGGCTTATATTTAGGTTCTATGGAAGAAATACAGATAAGATAAAATCTAAGGAATATAAAAAAACATGGCCCCGATTTAAAAAAGAATTGCAAAAGGTTAAAAAAAAGAATCTAAACTTTGGTGTAGCCCTCGGTTCCTCCGTCAAAAATTCTGTTAATACGATGCTTTCCATCGGGGGATTCATCATTTTGTTCTCGGTTGTTATTAATATACTAATTGAATCTGGGTTTATATCCTTGACCATTAACACCCTTACAGCATTTTTTCCCCTTTCATCTCCCCAGAAGGAAGTGGCAACAGGAATTGCAAGTGGCTTTTTTGAGGTTACGACTGGGGCAAATATACTGTGTAAACTGGGGGGTGCAACATTTTTGGAAAGACTTACGTCTATAAGCCTGATTCTTGGGTGGTCTGGTCTTTCTATTCATTCGCAGGTTTACAGTATTATAAGTAAGACCAATGTAAGTATAAAACCCTATATTTTTGCTAAAACATTTCAAGGGATACTCTCCGCAATTTATGTTTTCATATTCATAAGATTTTTAAACATAGAGTATCCAGTCATAAAAACAATATTTTTGACACCAAAAACAGGCTTGGGGTTTACATGGTATAATTATTTTTTGTTTTTATTGTGCTATTCATTACTCTTGCTTATCGTTGCTATAGTTCTTTATGTAATAATATTCCTTGTTCGAACAATTGGAAACCGTATTGGCATAAAGCCTTTAAGGTAGGATATATTTTTAATATATTACTTGAGTTCTTCGCGATTCTGCCTGATTACCTCCAGCGTATCTCCGAGTATTTCCTCAACTTTATTTAGCACACTATCGGCATACTCCTTTGTGCCAAGCCTTATCTCTCTAGCATTTTTTTGTGCATTGGAAATAATCTCATCGGACTGTTCGTAGGCTTTCTTTGTAATTTCATGCTCGTCCACAAGGGCCGCTATCTGGTTTTCAGCATCGCCTACAATATTATTAGCTTCTTTTTGCGCCTCTAAAAGAATTCTTTGCCTTTCATCCTTTACCCATTTGGCCTGCTTAATATCATCAGGCAATTTTAGCCTGATTTCTTTTATAATTTCGAGTATCTCTTCCCTGTCCACTACACACTTACCCGAAAATGGTACACTAACACTTTTTTCGACAAGATCTTCAAGCGTTTCCAGAATTGAAAGCATCTCCATCTCTTTTTATCCCTCCCAGGCTTATTGATCAATACAATTTATCTGCATGTTTTACAATTGCTTATTTGCATATTTTGTAATAAACATTTCAACTCACTTGTGGAATTTATCCATTATGTTGTCTTTTATGATATCTGGAACCAATCCGCCTATATTCCCATTATTTCTTGCCAATTCCCGAACAGAACTGGAGCTTAAAAAAGAATAATTTATGTTGGTCATCATGAATAACGTCTCAATATTGGAATCAAGATTTTTGTTGAGCAGTGCCATCTGGAGTTCGTACTCAAAATCCGAAACAGCCCTAAGACCTTTAATTATAATTTTTGATCCCTTCTTCTTCATATAATCTATTAATAATCCAGAGAAACTTTCAACCTCAACATTGTCTATATCTTTTACGCTGCGTTTTAGTAGGCTTACCCTTTCCTCCAGTGTAAACACTGGGTTTTTACTATTGTTGACGAGCACAGCAACAATAAGCCTGTCGCAAAGCTTTGAAGCTCTTTTAATTATATCCATATGTCCGTTTGTTACCGGGTCGAAACTCCCGGGATATACATATATACTCACATCTCATACCTTCCCATTTAAAAATTTCTAGGCTTTGAAAAAAGACATAACCGTATCCCCATATTTTTGTTGTCGATATCTTTTAAGTCCACCTATTATTGCGGGTATATTATCATTTATGTCGTGTTCTGCGATGATTATACCCCTAGACCCTATTATATCATTATTTTCAATGTATTTTAATGTTTCTTCTATAAGTCCTTGCCCGTACGGGGGATCAACAAATATAATATCGAATCTGTTACCATCCCTACCTAGCCTATTTAAAGCAGAAAACACATCCGCCAAGACCACATATCCCCTATCAACAAGCTTTGTGTTTTCTAAATTATCCTTTATTAGGGCATAGCATCCACGGCTTTTATCTACAAAATACGCAAGTCTGGCGCCTCTGCTAAGTGCCTCTATTCCGATGCTGCCGGTTCCTGCATATAAATCTAAGACATTTGAGTTGGGTATAATGCCGGCAATAATGCTAAATAATGATTCCTTTACCCTATCGGATGTCGGTCTTGTATTGTTCCCTTTTATGGTCTTTAGTTTGTGTCCCCTTGCGGTACCGGAAATAACTCTTAAAATGTCATGTTCCTCCATTTAAATCTGATATTACTATAATGATATTTTATAACATCATTTATAATTGTCAACCATAATTCGACTTTTAGTTTGGGCTTATTTGCTCAAATCGCTTCTGGAATTTATCATTGATCCTTTTTTTTAACTCTAAATTTTCTTTCTTGTGCAAAAATTCATCTCCTTTTAGAAGTTTTTCAACCGCTTCTTGGGCCTTCTTTAGTACATCAATATCCTTATATAAGTTTGCAATTTTTAAATCGGGTAACCCATGTTGCCTTGTCCCAAAAAATTCTCCCGGTCCCCTCAGCCAAAGATCCTTTTCGGAAATAACAAATCCATCCGTCGAACCCTCCATCACCCTCATTCTCTCCTTGGAGAGTCTGCTTTTTCCCTCATTGTACATAATACAATAGGATTGGTGCCCGGCCCGGCCCACTCTCCCCCTTAGCTGGTGAAGTTGTGCAAGTCCGAATCTTTCGGCATTTTCAATGACCATTACCGTTGCATTTGGGATGTCTATACCCACCTCAATTACTGTAGTAGACACTAAAATATCAATCTCCCCCTGGGCAAAATCCAGCATTACATCCTCTTTGTCCCCTGGGGACATTTTCCCATGCACAAGCCCCACCCTTAGATCCTTAAAATCTTCCCTGGCAATTTTTTGCGCCAGCTCTTGAGCAGATTTCGCCTCTATTGCATCCGATTCTTCTATGAGGGGACACACTATATAGATCTGACGACCCTCTAGTACATTTTTTCTTATAAACTCATTTATCCTATCTCTCATGCTTCCATCCACAGCATAGGTTTTTATTGGCTTTCTCCCGGCTGGGAGTTCATCAATTATGGAGATATCCAGATCACCATATAATATAAGTGCAAGGGTTCTAGGGATGGGTGTTGCGGTCATCACTAGTACATCCGGGTTTTTCCCTTTATCCGAAAGGGCGGCTCGCTGTCTTACCCCAAAGCGGTGTTGCTCATCCGTAATTACCAAACCCAGGCGATAAAACTTTACATTGTCCTGAATTAATGCATGAGTGCCGACAACAACATCAACCTGCCCAGATTCTATCTTTAAAAGTACATCCTTCCTATTTTTTGCTGGTTGACTGCCGATCAATAGGTCAACGCAAACCCCATGCCTTGCCATAAGACTAGTTAATGATTCAAAATGCTGTTTTGCTAAAATCTCGGTGGGTGCCATCATGACCCCCTGATACCCACTTTTTACTGCCTTTAATAAGGCCAACACCCCAATAATAGTTTTTCCCGAACCCACATCTCCTTGGATGAGTCTGTTCATAATTTTCGGTTCTTCCATATTCTTTTTTATTTCTCCCCAAACTTTTTTTTGGGCCCCCGTAAGTTCGAACCCCAAGCCCGATATAAGCTTTGATATTTCTTTGCTACAACCCCTAAATCTTATGCCTTCCTTTCCATCCGAAAAAGAAGTTTTTATTTGGAGAAGACCTAGCTGCAAGATGAATAGCTCTTCAAATACCAACCGGTAACGTGCATTATTTAAATCTGTTTCACTTTTGGGAAAATGAATATTGGAAAACGCATAATTAATATCTGATAAACAATATTCCTTTCTTACCCATGCAGGCAGTATCTCTTCAAGCTTTCCCACTGTTAAATCCAGTGCATTTTGCATCACACTTCTAAAAACATTTTGCGATAATCCCGTTGTAGATGGGTAAACAGGCATAATCTTCATTAAGCTTTTATATTGTTCCCGATCCGCCCTTTCACAGATTGGGCTGCTTATCTCGCTGTATCCGAACTTCTTTTTAATCTTTCCATAAAAAATATATTGCTCACCTTCTTTGAGCACCCTTTTTATAAAAGATTGATTATACCAAGTACCCGTTATTGTTCCCGTGTCATCGGCTATTTGTGCCTTATATATGGTCAGCCCAGGCCGTATACACCGCTGAGTCACTTGGGAGATAACAACCCCTTCAAAAGCGGCCTTTTCGCCATCTAAAAGCTCGCAGATCCTTTTTTGCTTATCCCTATCCTCAAAATCCCTAGGAAAACACGTTATAATATCCTCTACGGAATAGATTCCGAGCCTATGAAAGAGTCTGGCTCTTTTTTCACCAACACCCTTTATATACTGTATTGATTTTTTCAATATTTCGTTTGCACTACCGTACATATGGAGCAATATCCTCCTTTTTTTCGGGGGTATAACCAAATCCAATGTTCCCGTTTAAAATATATTATATCAGAAAAAACCCATCCTTTATTGCCTTTTGCGAAACTCAAACAAAAAAGCTTGCAGATAATCCTGCTTTTATGTTAAAATGTAATGTGTTGCGTAATGCAATATTCGCAAATAAATACAATTAAAGCATTTGCAGACTAGAAGCCGATTTTTTCAACAAACAAATTAATGCATATTTTTTTAATATACAAAATGTTTATTTGAAAATATAGGGACATTGATTGTATTTATTATTTTAGTAACACCTATGGTTAATATTTCTCCAGACGCAAAAGGAGGTGTGGTTATAAATGGCAAAATGTGAAGTGTGTAGTAAAGATGTGCTTTTTGGCATAAAGGTTAGTCACTCCCACAGAAGATCCAACAGGACATGGAAGCCAAATGTTAAAAAAGTAAGGGTTATTGATAATGGTACCCCAAAGACAATAAACATTTGTGTGAAATGTTTGCGTTCGAATAAGGTAACAAGAGCAATATAATCAGATAACAAACATCTAAAAGGAGTGCGCAAACCGCCTGATGAGGCGGTTTTTTCCTGCATATTTACACCCTAATAATACATTATGGCAATTCTAAACCAGAACATAAAGCAAAATAAAGCTTCAGGCGCCTAATGCCCCTAATGCTTTATTTTGTCTTATACTTTATTCGCTTAGTAGGTACGTGTAAGTAAAGCAGTTTAACCCATACGAAAGACCCTTCTAATAATGCTACCAAAAAACTTTGGCATTTTAACCACCAATATCTTCATGTTACCCGCTCCCCCAGTAAAATAACTCTCCAATAAACAGTATATTCAAAGTATTGTTTTTTTGTGAGTGACCTGTTCCTAATTTGTTTGTTTCACAGCATTATAAAGCACCCATATTTAATTTCTCCCCAAAATTAATATTTGCTTATGTATGTATTATTTCCTTCTAAATGTTTTATTTACTCAAATACTGAATAAAATATATAGTAGAATTTGTTTTATTACATTTCCGGGGGGATTTAATTGTATGTTATTTACGTAAAAAACTATAAAAGAAGGTTTTTCTATCTTTCGATAATAATTACTCTTTGGGTAGCCTTGTTCTTATTAACAGAAACATTTATAAATACGAATCACAACACGAAAATGAGTATAAAAAACCAGTTTTCATTTTCCTGTCCGGGGAAATATTGTATTGAGGATATATATATAAATGAAACCATTAACGACAGCTTTATTCAGGCTAATGTCTCATTAAAAAGTGCCGTAACAAAAAGATTTTCTGCTTATAAGTCAGGGGACAGTAAATTTAGTTTTAAATACCCTTCTGCTTTTTCAATAAACGAATATAAGTTTGGTGGGGGGGAAATACTCTACCATGTGACTTTTAAAGATAAAGTAAACCCAAGTCATGGATTTGTACAGGTATGGGAACTCCCCTATGATCTCAATGAGTTTTTGGAAGATTCGATATCCCATTTTGGAGAGCAAATTAGCAATTTTAGTAGTAGCCCCGTGATTGTCGATCACTCACCAGGCATATACTGGAACTACGTTATAACTACAGAAAAAGGTGAAAATTTTAGGGGATGCGAAGCGTTTTTTAAAAAGAAGGGTAGAATGTATAGAATTAGTTACTTTGTTCCCGAACACCTTTGGAATAAAAATGAGGAGAAAATATATAAAAAAATCGTATCCTCCTTTAAGGTCGGCAAATAGGATATTTAATAAATTTTCATAATACTGATGGTAGGCAATGCTCATACTGTTGGTGCCTCACCAGCAACTTTGACGCAATTCCTACCCGAGTTTTTTGCAACATACAAAGCATCATCCGCCATTTTTAAAAGTTCTGATTCGGAACTTGAAAATTCGGGATAGGATGATACCCCAAAACTAACGGTAACAGAGGATGCAACTTCCCCATCCCTAATTTTAGTTTTTGCAATATGACCCCTGAGTCTTTCTACCTTATAGTAGGCCTCTTTAATGCCAGCCCTTGGAAGAATCATAACAAACTCCTCCCCTCCGTACCTAGCAATAATATCGCCGCTTCTTAGAGAATTTTTTATAATCGTAGCTATACGTTTTAGCACTTTATCGCCAAATAAATGCCCATAAGTATCATTAAAGCGTTTGAAATGATCGATATCTAGCAATGCTACAGATAATTCATATTTGTTTTTTTGGGCACTTTCAAATTCTTCTTTAAATTTATCTTGAAAATAGAGCCGGTTATACACTCCCGTCAGGCTGTCCACCGTTGCTAGCTCGTGCATCCTTTGATATAACTCTACATTTTCCATGGCAATACCCACCTGCTGGCCTATAATATTTAAAAGTCTTACGTTATTTTCATCAAAGGCATCCAAGTACTTGTGTTCAACCAAAACTAAACCAAATCTTTGGGATTTTGTAATAAGGGGAACACAAATTAGGGATTTAACCCCCCTATCCTCAATAAAGGGATACTTATCTGCATTCGCATTACTTTCGATAATGGGGTTACCATCCATTAATGCTTCGATAAGGATCTCACAGTTTACATTATCGTTTAGCGTTATAAGACCACCACGTTTTGTAATATTTGTTGTATGTACCTTCAGCCTGCCCCGCTTTTCATCATACCGAATTATGGTTGAACCACTCACCCCCATAACCCCGATTATAATGTCATTTACCTTTTTAAGCAACTCATTTATGTCAAGTATTGAACTTATTGCCTGGGTAATCTGTTGTAATGTAAACAGCTCCGCAAGACTTGTCATCAATCTTTTATTCGCATCCTCAAGCTTATAGTTGGTATCTTTTAGCTTATCATTTTGACTCTTAATTTCTTCGCGTGCCACCGCAACCTGATCATATCTATTTGCTAATTCCATAAACAACTTTTTGTTCTGCTGTTCACTTTCATGGCTGTCCGAATAAAACCTTGAACATAAAATAGAAATTAAAAATAATGCAAGGTAAAAAAGAACAATATTAGGCAAAAGCCCACCTAAATCATCCATTATGGCATTTGACTCTTTTATAGATAAAATATGTAGTGAAATGTTGAGCAAAAAGGCGAAACCCGTTAGGGTAAGCGAAAATCTCCTGCCCTTGTAAAGGGAAGTAATTAAAATCAAAAATATAAGAATTATGCCCGCACCTTTATCTATGCCTAGAAGAACCATAGCTATATGTATAAATATAATTTCCAAAAATCTTGAGGATATGTATAATCCATCTTTAAACAAAACACCTTTTTTAATCAAAATAGTTTTGGAGAAAGTAAAAATAGCCACAGCTACAAGGAATAAAAATCCAATACCAAGACTAGGATAGTACATCCCACCGGTCGATAAAACAATATCCTTTAAAATTGTTTGGAAGGTAATTACTGCAATAATGATCCACGTAAAACCTGTATACATTAATTCATGTCTGCTTTTTCTGCTCACAAATACACTTCCTTTTTGATATCGGGGTTATATTAAAACCTAGATGTCCAAACTAGGATATTTCATCATTTTTAGCATAGTCACAGTACTTATTGATTCTACAGCTAGAACAATTGGGTTTTCTTGCTGTACATACCTCTCTTCCGTGGCGCACCAATCGATGTGAAAATCCTGTCCACTCTTTTTTGGGCAATATGCCCATAAGATCTAATTCTATTTTGTGGGGGCTAGTGTTATGACTAAGACCTATTCTATTGCTTAACCTTTTTGCATGGGTATCTACGATTATGGAAGGGACATTAAAAATCTCCCCCAAAACCACATTAGCAGTTTTACGTCCAACCCCAGGTAATGTTAGCAAATCATTTAAGTTGTCAGGAACCTTTCCACCGTATTTATCGATTATAATTTTACATGTTTGCTTAATATTCCGCGCCTTGTTGCGATATAATCCTGTAGACTTCAAATACGTTTCTAACTCATTAAGATCAGCATTTGCAAAGTCTTCAACATTTTTATATTTTTGAAAAAGAGTCTTAGTTACTATGTTGACCCTTACATCGGTACACTGTGCAGAGAGCTGGGTAGCCACAAGGAGCTCTAAAGCATTTTCATAATCAAGGGTGCATTTAACATCACTGTACATTTTATTGAATATTTTGATTATTGTCTCGATTCTCGTTTTTATATCCACAAAAAACTGACCCTCCCCACATAATTATACCAGATTAACACTTCCATTGCATAGCAACTTAGCTAAAAACTATTAACAATATTAAAAATTTATTTTAAAAAAGCCCGGGCTTGAAGGTGCCGGGCTTTTTTAAATAGGATTACATTATTTTGTTCTTTTCATTAGTCTGTCATATAGGTCTGCATATTTCTTTGCTGATTTGCTCCATGAGTAATCAGCACCCATAGCCCTTTTTACAATCGTGCTCCATCCGCTGGGATTATCGTTGTAGAATTTCACCGCACGATTAATAGCTTTTAACATTTCTGCTGAAGAAAATTCCCTATACGCAAAACCGTTTCCTCTTTTTTTATCCTCATCAACATCGAAAACCGTTTCAGCAAGCCCTCCGGTTAATCTTACAATGGGGATAGTACCATATCTTAGGCTAAACAACTGTCCCAGACCGCATGGTTCAAACCGCGACGGCATAAGAAACATATCACTTCCCGCATAAATCCTTTGTGCAAGCGGGGCATTAAAACCTATAAACACCCCTACCTGTTCGGGATATTTTTTTTCTATTTTCTCAAACCCAGTTTCGTAGAACTCATCCCCCGCCCCAAGCAAGATAAACTGTATATCATTTTTTAGCATTTCATCAATTTCATCCATTATAAAATTAAGACCTTTTTGTCCTGTTAACCTAGATATTAGGCCAATAACCGGGACATCTTTTTGTGGAAGACCCATTTCCTTTTGAAGTGCATATTTGTTTTCCTTTTTTAGATTAATCGTTTCAATACCGTAATTTTTGTGAATCCGGGGATCTGTTCCAGGGTTAAAGACCTCATAATCTATTCCGTTTACTATCCCAAATAGATCCTTGGCTCTTCTTTTTAAAAGACCCTCCATTTTCTCCCCATATCTTTCAGTTTGGATCTCTTTTGAGTATGTTTCACTAACCGTACTGATGATATCCGCATAAACTAGGCCCGCTTTCATGAAGCTAAACATTCCATAAAACTCAACCTTTTCCGGATGAAAAACTTCCGCAGGCATTCCCATAATCCCAAACACATCCGCCGAAAAGTTTCCTTGGTATTCAAGGTTATGAACAGTGAAAAGAGTCTTCATATTTTTATAAAATGGATAGTCCATGTATTCTTCTTTCATAAACATACAAATCGGTCCTGTATGCCAATCATTACAATGAATTATGTCTGGCTTAAAATCGATTTTTGGGAGCATATCTAGAACAGCCTTGCAGAAAAAAGCAAATCTGTCCGCATCGTCAAAATAGCAGTATATACCTCCCCTATTAAAGTAATGGTAATTATCGACAAAATAGACAGGTACCTGGCCGTCTCCATTATTACCCTTAAACGGTATAGAACCCTCTCTCACGACACAAGTTGACTGTCTTCCAGCCATTTCAACAGGGAAATCCACCACATATTCCATTTTTGTATCAATCTGCTGGTATCTTGGCATTGCCACCCTAACGTCATATCCCATAGATACCAAAGATTTAGGCAGGGAACCTGCCACATCCGCCAACCCCCCAGTTTTAGCAAATGGCGCTACCTCAACAGAAACATACAATACTTTCAAACCATTATTTTCCCTCATTTTATACCTCCATCTTGTCTTTTTTTATTAACCAGTCGAAAATAAGTTAACATATAAATAACATATTTGCAATAGTTTTATATGGAAACCATATAAAACTATATCTAAATCTTTGACTACTTCCTCACCATAGCCACTAATAAATCAGCTACTTGGGGATCAAACTGGGTACCTTTGCATCTTTGTATTTCTTCTAGGGCTTCCCCCATATCCATACCCTTTCTATAAGGCCTATCGCTTGTCATTGCATCAAAGGCATCAGCCACACACATTATTCTTGCAAAAATACATATATTGTTACCCTTTAGTCCATGGGGGTATCCTTTCCCATCATATCTTTCATGATGCTGCAATATTGCGTCCAGACCCCCTCTTAAAAACTCAACATCCTTAAGTATATTATAAGCTATAACAGGGTGCTTTTTAATTTCATTAAACTCCTCATCAGTGAGCTTGCCCTTTTTGTTTAATATATTTGCTCCTATACCAATCTTTCCGATATCATGGAGTATAGAGGCGTATCTTAAATCTTCAATTTCGTCCTTGCTTAACCCTAATGCCTTTGCCAGTTCACAGGAAATTTCCATCACCCTTTGACAATGTCCCCTAGTATAGGGATCTTTAGCTTCAATCGAATTAGCCAGTGACATAACCGTCTGCAAATACCCAAGCCTCATTTCCGTGAAAAATTCCCTTAACTCCATGTTTTTTTTGTTTAGCTTCTCCTTTGTTTCCCCCAACTCTTTAACATAATTATTCAATTCTTCGTTGTTTGCAGCCGATTGCTCATAGAGTGCCTCTATTTCCTCCTTTTGCGTATATATATTGTTAAACATCTCCGCATTTCTAATCCCTATGGTTGCGTAGCAGGCGATACTTCTTAAAAAATTTAAATTTGTCTCCGTAAGTGCCTCGGTCATGGGGCTAGCGATAAAAATAACACCCATCGTCTCTTCTGATACATTCAATGAAATTACTATTACCCTGTCAGTATTTTCATTCGACAGGACTTCTATTTTTGTTTCTTCACAAAAACCATTTTCTATGAGTGTTTTTACATACTGTGTATAACTCAATTCATCTAAATCGCGAAAAATTTTATTGCCATATTCACAATTAAAGACGGGTCTTTTGGTACTCCGATCTATAAAATAGGCATAGCACCATTTGCAGGATTTAACCCTTTTTAATACATTATATATATATTCAATTATCGTTTTTACATCAAAAGTGGATGTGATTATTTTTGATACCTCATGGAGGGATTCCAGTTCCTCCTCAAGGTTTTTAGATTGCTCTTCTAATTTTAAAAATTGCGTTCCCTCTTTTTTTTTGGTGCTAGCTTCCGTTGTATAAATAACAATAGCATAAAACAAAGCAAGTATTGTAACAGCAGTAAATACAACAATACTTCCTTCACTGATAATCCCCAGGATCGAAAGCATGCAAATTAGAATTATGGGTAAATACTTTGTGGTAAAAACCATCAACTTTTCTTGCATAAATTACCTCCAATCTAGGTAATATACTGCAAAACAGAATTGGAAATTTGAAACACAAATACATATATTCTTTTTATATATCGGCATTAAAACATAATATTTTAATTTATATTAAAAAAAATGAAAATAGCAGGCGTGTACCAACCCACAAAAACCTTGATATAAATTTTAAAAGTGTTTCTGGGGAGTTTGAATTCCCCAGAAACACTTTTGCATACTCCTTTTTTAGTAAAAATTTATTTCTTTTCATCCAAGACTATATCTAAAGTAAGCTCCTTTCCCTTCCCTTGCTGCTCGTATCTGTAGATTTTCAGCTTAACTTCATCTCCGGGTTTATACTTATTTTTCTGCTCCTCCAACTCATCAAAGGTTTTTATCCTTACCCCATTAAATTCCGTGATAATATCATCTTTTTGTATGTCAGCTTTATAGGCTGCACTAAATATTTCAACTTTATATACCAGTACACCTTCGGGGAGTCCGAAACGTTCTGCTTCTGTCTTTGTAAAACCCACATTAATTTGAACACCCAAGGCAGGCCTACCCCTAACATACTTATATTCAATAAGGTTGTCGGTTATTTCTTTTACTTTGTTTACGGGTATTGCAAACCCAAGTCCTTCGAATCCTCCACCGCCTATCTTCGCTGTGTTGACCCCGATGAGCTTCCCTTCTTTATCAACAAGTGCTCCCCCACTATTACCGGGGTTTATTGATGCATCGGTTTGTATAAGCTTTAGCTCCTTATCATCGGTAATGGGGATCGTCCTATTTAAACCGCTGATTACCCCTACAGTAACCGAGCCCATATATTCAAGACCCCCAGGGTTGCCTATCGCAACGGCAAGTTCCCCAACCTTTACCTGATCCGAGTCTCCATACTCAATTGCAGGTAAACTTGAAACCTCTATTTTTAGTACGGCAAGATCCGTTCTAGGATCCCTACCTACCACTGTAGCATCGTACGGCTTGTCTGGGTTACTTGGCAGTATAACCTGTATTTTGGCCCCCTGTAACAAATTATTGCTACTTCCAGAAAGGGCCGATTCTATAACATGATTATTGGTCATTATATACCCATCACTTCGTATTATTATACCTGAGCCCTGCTCCTCAGCCTCGCTTTGGGAGAAAAACCAAAAATCATTGGAGGGTGTAAATTTTACACTAATCCCTACTACCGAAGGCCCTACCTTCTCTGCTATCGAAACAACAGCCGAATCCGAATTTTCGATCACAACCTTTTTATACATACTAGCATCTGTCATAGACTTGGCGGTATCTTGTAATTCGTTTTGTTCGTCAATAGGTTTACCTAAGATAGACTGAACAGGGGTTTTTAGTGTAGGTATACCAAACATAAAGAACCCACCAACCAGTCCCCCCCCAATAATGGAGCTCATTAAGGCAACAACTATCATTTGTAGCAATACCCCTTTACCTTTCTTGGGTGCTTTGCAGCTTTCAGAATAAAAGGGCGATGAGCTTAAATTGGGATTGCCTTCCTCACCTTTATCTGTATCACCGGGGGCCCCATCCATATCTAAAATATCATCAGATTTACCAGAATCACTGGCATTTATATCATTTGATGTATTTTGTAGGTTTTCCTTCTCTAATTCCGTCATTTTTTTTATTTCCTCGCTATCACCTAATCCATCGGGATTGTTTATACCACCATAATTGTAATCCTTCATAACCTATACACTCCTTTCTTACATTCAAATATATTCCTATTTTACCCACCCTTGTAGCAAACCTACATCCTTTATGCTGTCTGACCGACCCCTTTAAGCACCCAAGCCTCCTTTTGTACGATAACTTAAAAACCATATCGCAAACAATCTAACTTGGGGATGCATACCCGCTATCGCTTGCTATCTACTATTATAAAAAATGTTCTTTAAAAAGCTATGAATAAACTGTTAATAAAATCCCCTTAAATATTTTCATAATCATTTCCAATGTCCAAGGTAAAATAAAATCTTGTTCCCATACCCTTTGCGCTTTCTACCCATATTTTTTGTTGGTGTTCATTAATTATATTTCTAACTATGGCAAGTCCAAGACCTGTACCTGTCTTTTCCTTGCTTCTTGATTTATCCGATTTATAAAATCGCTCCCATATAAGATTTAGCTCTTCCTCATCCATTCCAACCCCATTATCACCTATGCATACTAAAACCTTATTCTTATTTTGCAATGTAGACAATGTAATTTTACCCTTTATGCCTACAAATTTAATTGCGTTATGCATAAGGTTAATTATGACCCTTTCGATAGAATCTATGTCCGCATTAACATACATGGAGTCCACTTCAAAATTCGCTTTTACATTAATCTCCTTTTCCGTTATAAAACTTTCAAGCTTTATAATACATCTGCGGATAAGTTCATTAATATCGAAATCAACTAATTTTATTCCAAGTTCCCCCGATTCTATCCTGGCAAGATCCAAAATATCAGTGGTCAGCCTATTGAGTCTTCGTATTTCATCCCTAACTATGGTAAGATATTCCTCCTGTTTTTTCGGCGGAATAGTTCCATCCAAGATGCCCTCAATAAAACCGTGTATGGAAGTCATTGGCGTCCTGAGCTCATGGGATACATTTGCAATAAAATCCCTTCTCATTTTTTCAAGGTTTTGAAGAGCTCCAGCCATATTGTTGAAACTTTTGGCCAATTCACCAATCTCATCCCCAGATCCGACCTTAAGCCTTTGATCAAATTTCCCTCCTGCTATATGCCTTGCAGCATTGTTTATCTCTTTTAAAGGGTTTGAAAGTTTTAGTGAAAAAATATAGACCAATATAATAGAAAATACTATAGAAATCATGACTGCAAATATAAAAAATTTGAATACACTGCTTCTAGCCCTTTGGACCTCCGGGATCGGAGTATGAAGATAAACAGCCCCTAGGACCTCTCCATTATGGATAAATGGCTTTTCGATCGTCAGCCACGAAACATTAGTTTCCCTGAATAATCCGTAAAAATCGCCCATTTCCTTTATTAGAGATCGGTTTCCGCTCATTACATCGGCATATTGCCCAGGATTTTGTAATCTTAAATTTCCATCCTCATCTTTCAGCTTGCCTCTTAGTAAGCTGTCTATTGCTGTCCAATTGCCTTTCATGATACGGATCTGACCGTCAGTTGATACAACCCATATAAGAGAACCTACATTTTGGCTATAGGCTTCCAATGTATTCTCCATATTGCTCCAGTACATGCTGTGCAAAAATGTAAAATACGGGTTGTCGTAATGTTCGTAATAGAAGCTTGCATAGTCATTTAACATATCTGTTATGATTTCGCCGGTTTTGTCTAAAAGATCTGTTTTTTCTTGGGATGCAAAGCTACCCAAAAAAATATAAAGCATTGCACCAGTGATGGTTGAGCTTACAAGCAAAATGGCAATAAATATAACAACGATTTTACTAAATATCGTCTTTAACATTATTTCACCTCAAACTTGTACCCCACACCCCAGACAGTTTTGAGCTGCCAATTTTGGTTTTCCGTTCCTATCTTCTCTCGAAGTCTTTTTATATGCACATCAACAGTCCTTGAATCCCCATAAAAGTCAAACCCCCAAACATGCTCTAACAACTGCTCTCTAGTAAAAACCTTATTGGGGTTTGAGGCAAGAAAAAACATTAGCTCTAACTCTTTGGGCGGGAATTCCATTTCTTTTCCTTTTATCCTTATAGTGTAGTTTGATTTGTTTACTACAAGGTTGGGGTAGACTATTTCTTCTATACCCATATCTTTGTTTTCATACCTTCTTAATACCGCCTTAACCCTTGCAACCAGCTCTTTAGGTTCGAATGGCTTAACGATATAATCATCGGCCCCCAGCTCAAGACCCAGCACCTTGTCAAATGTTTCTCCCTTTGCCGAAAGCATAATAATAGGTATATTGCTAATCTTTCTGATCTCTCGGCATACCTGCCAACCATCAGCCCCTGGGAGCATAATATCTAGAATAACAATGTTGGGGGTAAAATCTTTGAATTCTTCCAACGCTGTATTTCCGTTGTATGCAGTTATAACCTCGAACCCTTCCTTTTCCATATACAACCTTATAAGTTCACAAATATTTGCATCATCATCTATAACAAGCACTCTGGTTTTATTCTTCACAATGAATAATCACCTCAAGTTGAATTTTTTTGCCAATCAATTCGTTTTCGCAAAAACTGCCCCGCATACACCTTTAAACCAAGTAATAAAAGCTAATTTAATATTTCAGCCCTTATAGGTAGGCTATTTAATACCATGTTTTGTATTCTTATTTCCTCCTGCAGCTTCATTTGGGCATCCTTTAGCTCATTTATAGTATGTACAAGCCGTTCATTTTCCTCCGTTAAAATTCGTATCATATCTTTTATCTCGTTTATATTCTGCCTATCCTCTTGTCTCATGAGTTTATCCCCCCTATATAAAATCCGCAAACCAAATCAATACATAAAAAAATGTCTGTCTTTTATTTATTTTCTATCATTATCGTATATTATAACAAAATAATTGACCTATGGATACCACCTTGGGTGATAAAGTCTCCCTGTAACAAAAAAAACCCTTATATTAAGGTTTAAAAAATAAAAAAGGCTACCTTATTTTGTAATATTGAAAATTCTGCGGTATCTTTACCTATTGGGTAGGACAGGGTATACGATATGCCATAAAACTGTTCTATCCTACCTGTTGACTTACTTATAGTATTGTGGTAACTTTAACAAGGTGATTATATTATTTATTAAGGGGGTGTCTTAAATGTATGAAAAATTGATGGAGGGTTTGAGCATGACATTCGTAGGCGTAACGGTTGTTTTTGCATCGTTGGCTTTGCTTTGTGTCATAATTTATCTGTTCCCGTTATTTACCCCAAAGAAAAATAAAACTTCTTCTAACGAGGTATTGCCCGAACAAAAAGATAACGAACCCGAAAAAAACGTTTCATCCGATGATTCTTTGGTTGCCGTACTGACCGCTGCTGTATTAGCGAGTATGAAAAAAAGGCCAGATGTTGAAATTAGGGTTACTTCTTTTAAACGTATCCAACAGACGTCACCTATCTGGAACGGGGTCGGCAGAGAAGAATATATATTTGACAAACTCTCGTAATAATATTTTTACACCTTGTGTTACAGATTGCACGATATCACCACTACATAAAGCTCTTATACTTCACAGGGTTTTACGGGCAATCCATATATCTTGCAATGGGCGTTTTAATATTGCAAAAGATATATATTTACAAATCGAAAATTTTTTAGTGAAGGATGATTTAGCCTTATGTTTTCAGATTTTTTAAATACCATTAAAGGACTTATTTTGGATTCTGGATTTGTACAGGGCACTCCCCTGCAATATGTAATGCTTCTGATTGCATGTTTCCTAATATACTTGGCAATTGGAAAGAAATACGAGCCCCTTCTTTTATTGCCCATTGCCTTTGGAATGTTGCTTACAAATCTACCTACACCGGCATTGGAAGGGCTTTACCACCCTGAGCTGTTTATAACGGAAAGCGGACATATAAATATTCAGCAGCTGGTGGAGATGGGGGGACTTTTAGACTTTTTATACCTTGGAGTAAAGCTTGGTATCTACCCCTCCTTGATATTTTTGGGCATAGGAGCAATGACGGATTTTGGTCCCCTTTTGGCAAACCCAAAAAGCCTTCTTTTAGGCGCCGCAGCCCAGATAGGGATTTTTATAACATTCATAGGTGCCCTTCTGCTAGGTTTTACAGATGCACAAGCTGGTGCAATTGGTATAATAGGTGGTGCTGATGGTCCTACCGCAATTTATGTAACATCTCAGCTAGCCTCAGAGCTTTTGGGTCCCATTGCCATTGCTGCTTATTCGTACATGGCTTTAGTTCCTCTAATACAGCCACCTATCATGAAACTTTTTACAACCAAAAAGGAAAGACAAGTGGTTATGGAACAGTTAAGACCGGTTTCAAAACTTGAAAAAATAATTTTCCCCATAGCCGTTACAATTATTGTATGTCTGTTTTTGCCTTCAGCTGCTCCCCTAGTCGGTATGTTAATGCTAGGTAACCTGTTTAGAGAAAGCGGAGTTGTTGAAAGGATAACTAAAACAGCCGAAAACGAACTTATAAATATAGTAACGATATTTTTGGGTGTATCCGTAGGTGCTACGGCTACCGCCGAGAATTTTCTCAACACGAAAACTTTGAGCATTGTTCTTCTTGGTCTTATTGCTTTTTCCATAGGCACAGCCAGCGGTGTTCTCTTTGGCAAAATAATGTATCGCTTCACTGGTGGAAAAGTCAACCCCCTTATAGGCTCAGCAGGAGTTTCTGCAGTACCTATGGCAGCCCGTGTTTCGCAAAAGGTCGGTCAAGAAGAAAATCCTTCCAACTTTCTCCTTATGCATGCTATGGGACCTAATGTGGCAGGAGTTATAGGCTCGGCCATTGCAGCGGGTGTACTTTTAAATGTACTTAAATAGAAATTATAAAACCATAAACATAAACTTAGTATTAAAAAAGGACGAAGGGGCTTACACTCCTTCGCTTTTTGATCATAATAACCTTTTAATGCTGCCAATGATTTTTAAAAACTAAGTCTTTGATTGCCTTTTAAACTCTGCTATAATTGAATATACACCATTATCCAAAATTAATTTAAAATATTTATTATAAAACATATGATTGTTTTTAACAGATCAAATTATTATAAAAAGGAATTGATTAATATGAAATATGTGCTAATTTTAGGGGATGGAATGGCGGACCTTCCCGTTATGCAGCTTAATAACAAGACTCCGTTGCAGTGTGCAAAAAAAAATAATATTGATGGACTTGCACCACACTCCGAAGTCGGTATGGTCAAAACTATACCCGATGGAATGCCACCCGGTAGTGATGCCGCCAATCTCTCCGTTATGGGTTATAACCCAAAAGAATATTATACAGGACGTTCTCCCCTAGAGGCAGTTAGCATGGGTATAAAACTTTTGGAAACTGATGTAGCTATAAGATGCAATCTTGTAACTTTATCAGAGGAAGGGGATTATAAAAACAAAATTATACTCGATCATAGCTCTGATGAAATCTCCTCAGATGAGGCCTTAGAACTCATTAACGAAATAAACAAGCATTATAAAAATAAGGAGATAGAGTTTTTTCCCGGCGTTAGCTATCGCCATTGTATGGTATGGCAAAATGGCCCTACAGGCTTAAATCTTACACCTCCTCATGACATACTTGAGAAAAATATTTCCAAGTATCTTCCTTCTGGGAAGGACAATGAAGTAATTTTAGAAATGATGGAAAAGAGCTTTGATATTTTAAAAAAACACCCCATTAATAAGGATAGAATAAATCGGGGTTTAAGGCCGGCCAACTCAATATGGCTATGGGGTGAAGGTAAAAAACCCATTTTGTCAGAATTCTACGATAAATATAAAGTCAAAGGCTCAGTTATTTCCGCTGTTGATCTTATAAAGGGAATTGGTATATTGGCGGGGCTTAGAAGTATTGATGTAAAAGGTGCAACAGGAAATATAAACACAGATTTCGATGCAAAAACTAATGCAGCCCTTGAAG
>JAAZML010000016.1 GCA_012798835.1 Clostridium sp. | reverse complement strand
TGCGGGTGTAGTTCAATGGTAGAACATCAGCCTTCCAAGCTGATTGTGAGGGTTCGATTCCCTTCACCCGCTCCAAATTTCATTTTTACTGCTATATATTTTATAATGATTTTAATATTGAAAAATACAGTACCCGAAGGGATACTGTTTTTTTCGTTGTAGGTTGATGCTACATCAAAATTTTACTTGTTTATAGTTTCCACCTTCTTCTTTCTTGTGCTATAGTATAATATGAGATGTTGCTTTGTTTATTATTAAATACTCTGTATATACAGGCGTTATGGATGCTAGGAGGTTAACCATGTTTTCAGTACCTTTAGAACAAATTATAAAAGAATTTTCATTGGAATGCATCACTGGGGACAAAAAAATTGATGATATTATCATAACATCGGCCGATGTAAATAGACCGGGTCTACAGTTGGTGGGCTATCTCGAATATTTTGGAACGGATAGAATACAGATTATTGGAAAGGTTGAGACCACTTATCTCAAAGGATTAAAGTCTGAAGAACGTTATTTGCGTCTGGATAAGTTTTTCCAATGCGGTTTTCCCTGCATGGTTATAGCAAGGGAATTAGAAGTTTTTCCTGAGATGGTGGAGGTGGCAACCAAATATAGTATCCCCATTTTAAGGACCCGTGATATAACCTCAAGGTTTTTGAGTGCATTAATCGGGTATCTTAATGTTGAGCTTGCCCCAAGGACTACAATGCACGGGGTACTTATTGAAGTATATGGGGAAGGTATTTTAATATTGGGTGACAGCGGGGTAGGAAAGAGTGAAACAGCGCTGGAGCTTGTAAAAAGGGGACATCGTCTTGTGGCGGATGATCTGGTCGAAATAAGAAGGGTGTCGGACAGGACTCTTTACGGTACAGCCCCTGATATAATAAGACATTTTATTGAGATTAGAGGTATAGGGATACTTGACGTAAAAAACTTGTACGGCGTTAGATCGGTTAAAGTCACCGAAAACATAAACCTTGTGATACAGCTTGAGTTTTGGAATGAGAAGAAGAATTATGATAGACTGGGTTTGGTTGATGAATACAGGGATATACTTGGAATAGACGTGCCCTGCCTTACCATCCCCGTGCGACAGGGTAGAAACCTTGCCGTAATAGTCGAGGTGGCGGCAATGAATAATAGACAAAAAAGTATGGGATATAATGCAGCGAAGGTAATAAAGGAGAAGATGGAAAAAAGGATAAATGATGCGGCGTACGAAGAATAGTTTTTTAGACTTACTCAAACAAAAAGCTACGTATATATAAAATGGAGGGATTGATTTTGAAGTTTGTGGTAGATACACACACGCATACCATAACCAGTGGACATGCGTACAGCACTGTCCAAGAAATGGCTGTCGAAGCACAAAAAAATGGTATTAAAATGTTTGCAGTTACGGATCATGGACCTGCGATGAAGGGTGCACCATATCTGTACCATTTTGGTAACCTTGGTGTAATTCCTAAAGTTTTGCATGGTGTGAGGATATTAAAGGGTGCAGAGGCGAATATAATTAATTACTCGGGTGGTTTAGATATACCCGATGAATATTTAAAGGGGCTTGATTTTGTAATAGCAGGTTTACACGATATATGCATTGAGCCATCATCGAAAGAGAAAAACACAAATGCTTTGATAAATGCGCTGGAAAACCCCTATGTGGATACTGTTGCACATCCTGGCAATCCCAGATACCCAGTGGATATAGAGAAGGTTGTAAGGGCTGCCTACAAAAACAACAAGTTTATAGAGTTAAATAATAGCTCGTTTATAATCAGACATGGTTGTGAGGAGAACTGCAGGAACTTTGCCCTAGAATGTAAAAAACAGGGGGTTAGAGTGGTCTGTGGCAGTGATGCACATATAAGCTTTGATGTTGGACGTTTTGATAGGGTATACAAGCTTCTTGAAGGGCTTGATATGCCTAGGGAACTGATTATGAACATTTCTGTTGATGATTTCAACAAATATCTTGAACAAAAAAACAAATAGGGGTTTTAGCCAAATGCATAATTAAATTCTATATAATGCATCACCCAAGTAAAATGATAGTAGGAATAATACGGATTCTTAAAATCAACGTATATATTTTGCAATATCAAAAACTATCGCAAAATATATAGATAAGGGGCTGAAGCTATTGAAAAAGGAATATTTAATACATCTATTAGAGGGAATTACCGATTCTAGAAATATAAAAGTTGATGAGCCTATGAGAAAACACACATCGTTTAGGGTTGGTGGCCCAGCAGATGTTCTTGTTACCCCCGTAACTATTTCACAATTAAGTGAAATTTTAAAATTGTGCAGGGATAATAATGTTCCAGCGTTTGTAATGGGGAATGGAACAAACCTTATAGTAACGGATAAGGGGATCCGGGGTGTAGTAATAAAAATATATGATAACCTAAGCGGATTTGGTATCGAGGGTGATACGATTTGGGCGTATGCAGGAATTTTGCTTTCCAAGCTTTCTAATTTTGCCCTCAAAAACGAGCTGGAAGGTCTAGAATTTGCATCGGGCATACCCGGAACCTTAGGGGGGGCCGTAGCAATGAATGCGGGAGCATATGGCGGTGAAATGAGGAATATTGTGATTGAGACAGAATATATGGATGTGGACGGAAAGGTTAGGATAATACGCAATGAGGAACACGAATTTGGTTACAGAACCAGTTTCATACATAAGCATTCCGGCATAGTTTTAAGAAGCAAAATAAAACTTAATAGGGGTAAAAAGGATAAAATAAAGGAGCAAATGTCGGAATTTATGAAAAGAAGACGTGAGAAACAGCCTTTGGAATTTCCGAGTGCAGGCAGTGTGTTTAAAAGACCAAAAGGACATTTTGCAGGCAAGCTCATTGAAGATTGCGGACTTGGGGGCTATAGAATAGGGGGAGCCCAGGTTTCAGACAAACATTGTGGCTTTATTATAAATGTGGGAAATGCAACAGCTAAGGATATAACAAATCTCATAGGACATATTCAAAATACGGTGCAGGAGAAATTTGGGATTAGTATGGAGACCGAGGTTAAAATGGTTGGTGAGCAATAGGCATGGATCTTAGAAATATTAGGAGGATCAAATGAAATTACTAATAATTACTGGAATTTCTGGAGCAGGGAAGAGCCTTGTTGTGAAATACTTGGAGGATGTGGGTTTTTTCTGTGTGGACAATTTACCACCTTTATTAATACGTAAATTTGTAGAGATCTGTATTCAAAGCAGAGGAAAACTAAATAAAATTGCCCTTGTTATTGATATAAGGGGGGGGGAATTATTCGAGGATTTGGTACCCGAGCTTAACGATCTTAGGGAAGCTGGGATAGCATATGATATCGTATTTATGGAGGCATCAGATAATGTTCTTATAAAAAGATTTAAAGAGAGCAGACGGACCCATCCTCTGGCAACGGAAGGTAGACTTATAGAAGGTATTACAAAGGAAAGAAAAAGGCTATCTGAAATAAAAAAAAGTGCTACGCATGTTATTGATACCTCCAACCTAACACCTAGGCAGTTAAAACAGGAGATAGTGGAAATATTTGTAGAGGGAAAAAGATTTGAGGGGATGATAATTAATATCATTTCTTTTGGGTTTAAGTATGGAACCCCCATCGACTGTGATTTAGTCCTTGATGTCCGGTTTATCCCTAATCCTTATTATGTTGACAGCATGAGAAGACAAACGGGGAAGAATGTACAAGTTAAAGACTATGTTTTAGGTTTTAAAGAAACCTCGGATTTTTTAATAAAAATGAAGGATTTATTAGAATTCTTGATCCCAAACTATATAAAAGAGGGAAAAACCCAGCTTGTTATAGGCATTGGCTGTACTGGGGGAAGGCATAGATCTGTAGCAATTTCCGAAGCGCTATGTACCCATCTTTCGAGCAAAGGCCATAGGGTGGTCATAGAGCACAGGGATATACACAAGGATGTCAGGGGTGCTCGAAAATGAGCATAATCGGTCGGATGGGGAGGGTGCTGGCGAATATTTCCGGCGTAGGTCATAGAAGGTGGAAAGAGCCCAAGGAACCACAGATAGTGGCAATTGGGGGGGGAACCGGTCTTTCCACTATGCTAAGGGGGCTTAAGGCATATACTTCGAATATAACGGCCATTGTAACGGTAGCTGATGATGGAGGGGGGTCGGGCATACTAAGACAGGATCTTGGGATGTTGCCCCCAGGGGATATTAGAAACTGTATTTTGGCGTTGGCTAATACCGAACCCATAATGGAAAAATTACTTCAATACAGGTTTACAGAGGGCATGCTAAAGGGTCAAAATTTTGGTAATTTGTTTTTGGCTGCCATGGATGGTATTTCTCCGAGTTTTGAGCAGGCAGTACAGAGGATGAGCGATGTTTTAGCGGTTAAGGGGAGGGTTTTGCCTGTTACCTTGCAGGATATTAAGCTCTATGCTCAACTAGAGGATGGATATGTAATTGCGGGGGAATCTAAAATAAGCAGCCATAATAATTTTCATAAGGGGCCTATCGGGCGGGTATATCTAAAACCCGAGGGAGTAAAGCCCTTCTATGAAGCGATAAGGGTGATTTATGACGCTGATGCTATAGTTTTAGGTCCCGGAAGTCTTTATACAAGCATAATTCCTAATCTTTTGGTTGAGGGTATTTGCGAGGCAATTAAAAGATCAAAGGCATTAAAAATTTATGTCTGCAATGTAATGACACAACCCGGAGAGACCGATGGATATTCGGTGGCATCCCATATAAGAGCGATAGAGGATCATTCATTCAAAGGTATTATTGATTATTGCATATACAATACCTCCGATATATCCGAGGATTTGAAAAATAGATATACTGCTGATGGGGCAGATATAGTCAGGGTCAATATCGGTGAAATGAAAGAATTAGATGTGGGGTTTTTGGGTGGTGATTATGTGTGTATAAGTAATGCATATATTAGACATGATACGAACAGGCTGGCCAAAACAATTATTGAGCTGGTTCATAAAAACCTCTTTAGTAGAAATCAAAAAATGCCGACTTATTACTATAGGAAGGGTTTTAAGAATTTAGTTCAATAGTAAAAATAAGATTCGGAGGTTAGATATGAATTTTGGAAAATCTAGCTGGAGGACTTACGAGCAGGGAATACAAAGGGAATGGCTTTTGACTAACGGGATAGGAGGTTTTTCATCATCTACAATAATAGGTTCTAATACAAGGAGATATCATGGGCTTCTTGTGGCTTCCTTGAATCCACCTGTGAGCCGACATTTAATTTTATCAAAGGTTGATGAAAGTGTCATCGTAAACGGTGAAACCATAAACCTATTTTCCTACGAGGTGCCGGGATACATCATGAAGGGGTATCACCACCTGGAGAGTTTTCGGTACAAATACCTACCCGAGTATATATTCAGGGTAGGGGATATATATATCGAAAAGAAAATATGCATGGTCTATGGGGAGAATACCGTTGCTATAGTCTACCGTATTATGGGCGGGGCAGATGAAATAAAGTTAAGGCTTACCCCCCTCATGAATTTTAGGGATTATCACTTCAACTCTTCAAAGGCATATTTAAATTTCAAAAAGCAGTATAAAGATAGGGTGCTAAATGTACGTCCCGCTTTTTATGATATAGATATTTCTTTATATTGTAGCGAGGGCGAATTTAAGGATTTCGATGATACCTGGTTTTATAATATGGATTATGCAATCGAAAGGGAAAGGGGTCTTGCTTCTACTGAAGATCATCATATACCAGGGTGTTTTGACATAAATATAGGTCCAATGGAAGAAAAGATCGTTACAGTTATCGCAACGGTTGAGGAGGATATAAAATTTTTGGATGGGCCAGATATTGTTGCTAAGGAAGAAAAAAGATTAAAAAGCCTTACCGATAGGGTTAAGTACAAGGATGAATTGGCAAAAAGATTAGTTCTTGCTGCGGACGATTTTATAGTTCATAGGAAATCAACGGGGGCAAAAACTATAATTGCTGGTTATCCCTGGTTTACTGATTGGGGAAGGGATACGATGATAGCTCTCCCGGGTTTGACCCTTTCAACGGGACGTTTTGAGGATGCAAAGGATATACTTTACACCTTTTCCAAATATGTTAAAGACGGACTTATCCCAAATATGTTTCCTGATGCAGGCAATTGTCCCCCATACAATAGTGTGGATGCTCCACTATGGTATTTCGAGGCTGTATACAAATATGCACAATATACAAAGGATTATGAATTCATAAAAAACACTCTTTTCGATGGCTTAAAGGACATAATTAAATCCTTTGCCAAGGGTACAAAATTCAACATCAAAATGGAGGAGGATCACCTGATTACTGCAGGTGACCAATATACTCAGCTTACATGGATGGATGCAAAGGTAGGAGACTGGGTAGTAACCCCAAGGCATGGGAAGGCAGTAGAGATCAATGCTCTTTGGTATAATGCACTGAAGATAATGTCAAAACTTTCAAAAGAATTAGAGCAAGATGCACGATACTACGAAGAGATTGCGGCAAGAGTCAAAAAATCCTTTGCTAAAAGTTTTTGGAACGAAGAGGAGCAATGCCTTTATGATTGCTTAACAGGAGACTATAGGGATGATAAGGTTAGATCCAACCAAATAATGGCGGTTAGTTTATCTTATCCTGTCTTAGAAGGTGATATGGCAAAAAAGATTGTAAATAAGGTGTTTAAGGAATTATATACGGCCTACGGTCTTAGAAGCCTTTCCCCTAGAGCAAAGGAGTTTGCCGGTATCTATATGGGTGATCAATATAGAAGGGACGGATCCTATCACCAGGGGACTGTCTGGACATGGCCACTAGGGCAGTTTATAACTGCGTATATGAGGGTAAATAATTATTCTAAAAATGCCAGAGAAATGGCTGCAAGATTTATCTCACCTTTTGAGGAGCATATAAAAGATGCCTGTCTAGGCTCCGTATCGGAGATATTTGATGGAAATGAACCCCTAATACCTAGGGGATGTTTTGCCCAGGCATGGAGTGTATCTGAAATTTTGAGAGCCTATGTAGAAGATGTTATGGAAGAAGGGGTTAGAAGGTAGCACAATATGAACCGATTTTGCGAAAAAGTTGGGGTCAAACATATATAAGACCCTAGCTTTTCGTTGAAATTTGGGATATAATTTGTGTGCAGATCTAGGGTCGAGCGAATATTATTTTATGGGGTGTCTTAGTTGTCGTTTTCTTCATCGGTTAAAAACGAGCTGTGCAGGGTTGACGATACGGGTTGTGTTAATGACCTAAGAAGCGAATTTTCTGCCATCATAAGGATAGGTGCAATAGTGCGGGTAACGGATCAGGGTGGGATCGAGCTCGGCATTACGACTGAGAATGCAGCATTTGCAAGAAGAATATTTTCTTTTGTAAAGGGACTGTACCGTATAAATGCGAAGATGAACATAAAAAGAAGCCACAAACTAAAAAAACGCATCGTGTATATGTTGACGCTGGGCTCTTCTAAAGCCCTACAGGAAATTTTAAAAGATGCTGGTATAGAGGTGTCAGGGGGAGTTAAATACCTCCCATATGCAGGGGGAATTGAAGGAGAATACAAAAAAGCATATCTTAGGGGGGCATTTTTAGCTAGTGGATCTATGAGTGATCCGGAGAGAACATACCACCTTGAGATAATTTGTCACAATAAGATACTGGCTGCGGAATTAAAAAAACTAATGCACGATTTTAATTTAAATGCAAAGATCATAAAAAGAAAGGGCAATTATGTAGTATACCTGAAGGAAGGAGAAAACATAGTTGATTTTCTAAATGTTATAGGGGCGCATTTGGCATTGCTTGAACTTGAGAACATAAGAATTTTGAAGGGAATGCGAAATGATGTCAATAGGATAGTAAATTGCGAAACAGCAAATCTCCAAAAAACGGTGGATGCATCGGTAAGGCAGGCCGAAAGCATTAGGTATATCAGGGATAACCTTGGTTTTGATAAGCTTCCGGATAATTTGAGGGAAATTGCGCAGCTAAGACTCCAATATAGCGACGCTAGCCTTAAAGAGCTTGGGGAAATGCTCGAACCCCCCCTTGGTAAATCCGGAGTCAATCACAGACTTAGGAAATTAGATAAAATTGCAGAAGATATGAAAAATGTGAAGGGAGAGGTATGAAATGGTTGAACAGACTGTTAAAATAGTCAATCCATCAGGTCTACATGCACGGCCTGCGGCCATGTTTGTCCAAACTGCTGGAAAATTCACATCTAGCATTTGGATTAGGAAAGGAGAAAAAAAAATAAATGCAAAAAGTATTATGGGGCTCATGTCTTTAGCCATTGCTAAGGGAACCGAAATCATAATAGGTGCGGAGGGCGAAGACGAAGCAAAAGCAGTAAGTGAGCTTATAGAGCTTATCACATCCGGGTTCGGTGAATCCGATTAATGCGGAATAAAAAGGGTGGGGTATTTTATCCTAACAAAATATACGAATATAATTCCCAGGTTGAATATATTGACCTGGGAATTGTTTTAGTGTGCCGAAAATGACACTAATCTAGCTAGTGAAAGTCCCCTATAGGGGGATTGTATGCACAGAACATGGGGCAACGCAAGGGATATGTCGTTATCTGTCGATGAGTTTTGATGAAAGTTACAAAACATTACATTATTTTATGGAGGGGAAATAAATTATGTGAAGAATTAAATCTAGGATGACAAACATTGGAGGAGGATAATTTTGAATTTAAAACTTACGAATAGGGGAACGACACTGATAGCGCATGTTATGGGTGAGCTGGATCATCATTGTGCAGAATATATAAAGAAAAAGCTAGATGCAGAGATGATGAAATCAACTACAAGAAATATAATTATGGATTTTTCAAAGGTAAATTTTATGGACAGCTCCGGTATTGGGGTTATTATAGGCAGGCATAAGAATATACGAAAATTAAACGGTAAGTTAGCTATAACCGGTGTTAACATTAAAATTAGGCGAATTTTCGAAATGTCCGGGCTTTCGGAAGTAATGCCGTTCTATGAAAATTTAGACGAGGCCATCAATAGAATGTGAGGGGGAAATAAAGAATGAAACCTATAAATGAGGTAGAATTAAAATTTATGAGCAAATCCCGCAATGAGGCATTTGCACGAGTTACCGCAGCTGCGTTTATATCCCAAATAGATCCGAATATAGAGGAATTGGCGGATGTAAAAACCGCAGTTTCCGAGGCTGTAACAAATTCAATAATTCATGGATACGAGAACCGGGAAGGTTTTATAAAAATGAATTGTTTGCTATACGAAAATGCCGTTGAGATAATAATAAAAGATGGGGGAAAGGGCATAGAGGATATAGAGAAGGCAAGACAACCCATGTATACCTCTAAGCCGGAAATGGAAAGATCGGGTATGGGGTTTACAATTATGGAGAGCTTTATGGATCAACTAGAAATTGTATCTGAGGTTGGAAAAGGTACAACCATAAAAATGCATAAGGTGTTTAAATCCGTTGCCAATGGTATACAAGGAGTATGATATCCAATACAAAAGAAGGGGAAACAATTATCTATTTTACGGTTTGAGGAGATATAGGAATTATGGATGAATTATTTAAGACAGATACTTTGGAACTAATACAAATGGTTAAGAAGGGCAATAAAGAAGCCCAGTCGGTATTGGTAGAGAAAAATATAGGACTTGTATGGAGTATTGTAAGAAGGTTCCAAAACCGGGGATACGAAACTGAAGATATTTTCCAGATTGGATGTATAGGGCTTATAAAGGCTATAAATAAGTTCGATTGTACATTTGGAGTTAAGTTTTCTACATATGCGGTTCCTATGATTATTGGAGAAATAAAAAGATTTATAAGGGATGATGGCATTATAAAGGTGAGTCGTTCGCTGAAGGAATTGTCAAATCGTGCCAGAATCACGAAGGAAATTATGACAAAAGAATTGAACCGAGATCCATCGATAAGTGAGATTGCACTGCAGCTTAAAGTCCCAATCGAAGAATTGGTTATGGCTATGGAAGCAAGCTCAATACCGGAATCATTGCATAGTACCATTGGGGATGGGGATAATTCTACTACACTTTTGATAGATAGGGTCAACAATGATAGCAACGAGCGGGAGACGGAGCTTGTCGATAAAATTGATTTGGAAAAGGTATTAAACACCCTCAAGCCTAGGGAAAAGCAGATAATCATTCTAAGGTATTTTAAGGAAAAAACTCAAGTCCAAATAGCAAAAATGCTGGGAATTTCACAGGTTCAAGTCTCAAGAATAGAAAAAAAAATATTAGCAGATATAAGGAAGAAGATGGGGTGCCTTTAAAAGAGTTGTTTATAGGGTTATATTAAAACATCATATTTGTTCCGTGTAAGTGTAAATAACAAAAGAATATGTTTATGCATATTCTTTTGTTATTTTACAATACTAAACTATATAGAAAACAAAGCGAAAAGGATTGAGCGAATTTGGGTGGGATACTGAAAAGACGTAGATTTGTAATAATAATTTTAAGTTTGGCTGTCCTAATTGCCCTTCTAACCATTACGCTGCTGATGCAAAAGCCAGACAAGGGTCCATCAAAAGGGATATTTGTAATAGAGATAGGCGAAACACACAACATAGATCTTAAGGAAAAAGAAAGTTTAATGCATGAACGGACACCCCAAATATTGGGAAGCCGAGTTTTAAAATATCCAGCGTGCAATTGCGACAACAAAGAGCAGGGAGGTTCGTGATGAAAAAAACGATGACCAACAAAGAATACCAAGCATATATAGAAGCAAAATCTCCAAGTTCCCGCCTAGGCAGGAATATAGTGAGGGCCTTCGTAATTGGCGGGGGTATTTGTATATTAGGTCAATTTATAACCAATACTTTTAATGCAAGAGGCTATGCTTCAGAGGAAGTATCGGGTATCACCACCATAATAATGATATTTCTAGGCTCGTTATTTACAGGTCTTAATCTATACGATGGCCTAGGAAGATATGCAGGTGCGGGATCTATGGTACCCATAACGGGTTTTGCCAATTCGATAGTATCACCCGCAATGGAATTTAAAAGTGAAGGATATATTTTGGGTGTGGGGGGAAGGATGTTCGTTATTGCAGGCCCAGTCCTTGTATATGGGGTTTCTACATCCATTGTTGCGGGAATTATATATTACCTTTTAAGGTAGGATAGGGAGCGAAATATGAGCGTAAAAAGATTAGGAAATCAGACAGTGAAATTCCAGACGCCCCCCAGTATTGTTTCCACTGCTTCAATAGTTGGTCCCAAGGAAGGCCAGGGGCCTTTAAAGCTATTTTTTGATAGTGTTTTGGATGATGAAATGTGGGGGGAAAAAAGCTGGGAGAAGGCTGAAAGTAAGTTAATCAGGGAGACTCTTTCGGTAGTTTTAAAAAAGGCCAATAAATCACCGGGACAAATAAACTATGTCATCGCAGGGGATCTTTTGGATCAATGTATAGCTACTACCTTTGGGTTGAGGGAGATGGAAATGCCTTTTTTGGGCATATATGGTGCATGTTCAACAATGGGGGAATCAATGAGTCTTGGTGCTATGCTATTGGATGGCGGATTTGCAAGCGATATATTATGTGTAACATCCAGTCATTTTTGCTCGGCAGAAAAACAATTTAGATTTCCGCTTGTCCTTGGAAGCCAACGAACTCCAAGTGCACAATGGACAGTGACGGGCTCTGGGGCTGCTTTGCTTTCTGCACAGGGTACAGGCCCTTATATTACACATATTACCACCGGCAAAATTGTAGACAAAGGCGTTAAGGATGCTAACAATATGGGTGCTGCTATGGCGCCGGCGGCCATTGACACAATTATTGCACATTTCACCGATACAGGATTTTCCCCTGATAAGTACGATATGATAGTTACAGGGGATCTTGGGAAAATTGGAAGGGAAATATGCTCCGAACTCATTTTAGAGCAAGGATATAATATTAGTGATATCTATAATGATTGCGGATTGATGATATACGATCGGAAGGTTCAGGATACGCATGCAGGTGGAAGCGGGTGTGGATGTTGTGCTGTGGTGTTTGCAGGATTTTTATACAAAAAGCTTGTAGAGGGAAGCTTAAAGAATATTTTATTTGTCCCCACTGGTGCACTCTTGAGCCCTGTAAGCACGCAACAAGGTGAAACAATACCCTCTATAGCCCATGCTATAAGTATCTCCACTTCACCGAATTAATCCGCCTTGTATACTGGAATATATTTCGTGGTACAGGGGTTGAAAAGCATTTTTCATGCACATTAAAAATATTACTTGATATTAGGTTTAAGAGTATCAATTTTGAGGTGATGGAATGAATGATGTTTTAATGACATATGTTAATGCGTTTATTGTTGGGGGTGTTATCTGTGCCGTAGGGCAGATACTTATTGATAAAACAAAACTCACACCCGCAAGGATATTAGTATTGTTTGTAGCAGCCGGTGCTGTACTCACGGCTATGGGGATCTATCAAAGGCTTGTAGATATAGGCGGTGCGGGTGCCACCATACCCCTTACAGGATTTGGTTACAATCTTGTCAAGGGCACATTTAATGACATAGATAAGACGGGAATAATAGGGGCTTTTACGGGGGGAATAAAGGCTAGTGCTGCTGGAATAGCAGCAGCAGTATTTTTTGGGTACCTTATATCTATTGCATTTACGCCAAAAGCGAAAAGATGATTAGACAAAATTATAAGCTGCGGCAGTAACACCACTGCCGCAGTAGAAGCATAATCAAACACCACTTTTGGGATGGTAAGGCAGGAGATTACATATAAAAAGGATGCAAAAAAAAGAGGGTTTTCGGGGTACCCCGAAGAATATAAATAAATAGGGAATTTAATATACTACATCTTTTTCATTCTAATCCTTTCGGAAAAACTAAAGCTTTAAAGTAGAATTTAATGGCGGTTTATGAGATGTTGTCCAAGGGGATAATTATCATCAGTGAGGAACTATACAGGTACGTTAAAGCTCATATCGTTTCAGCAATGTTATATCTGATGCCATGGAAAATTGGCAGCATATACAAAAAGAGGTGGTATCAATTTATGGATGTGCAATACATTAACCCGTTTATAGAAACCAGCAAAACAGTGCTCAAACAAACCGCCGGAATTGATGCTAGGCTTGGTAATATATACCTGAAAAAATCTCCTTTTACAAGTGATAATATACTTATATTTGTAGGCCTGACTGGAAAAATAAGAGGTCAAACAGTTTTTGCAATGAGCAAATCAGTTGCGCTACTTATAGCTTCCGGAATGATGGGGGGGGCGGAACTAACTGAGCTTGATGAGATTTCCAAAAGTGCTTTGTCAGAGCTCACGAATATGATACTTGGAAACACCGCCACCATTCTTTACAATAGGGGGGTTGGTGTTGAGATTACGCCGCCATCTTTTCTAATTGGGGATAACCTTCAGGTGTCTCAGTCCAAAATGAAAACTATATGTATACCCCTGCTGATATTAGAGGATAAACGTCTGGAAATACATATTTCTGTAGCAGAATAGCTCTGCAAATTTTACCTAATCCCCTTAAGATGGATGCAAATTAAAATTTCTAGGGTTAGGAATGATTAGAGTTTGGTCCGGCCGAAACCTGGTGCTGTACCAAGCTTTAATTTTGATGGGTTCAATATAAAGAAATAATTTTGTTTATTTTACTCTATTTGATGGAAAAAGGATTACTGTTCAGGTATAATATAATAGTAATGGAAATGGGATTATGCTAAATGTAGTATAATGTCGGTTTCTGCGGGGGCGAAAATATAAGTATTTACTTATAAAGGGATTAGAATAGAATTAATAATATTACCATAGAATCCTGGCGGAAAGCTCCAATTATGAAAGTTTTCTATTATTGTATAGGTGGTAGAGTTAACATGTTTCCGGCAATTTCTCTATTTAAGGAAAACGTAGTGAACGGGGCTGAACGCTTTCTAAAAAGACCACAAAAAAAGGTCGAATTAATTTTCTACATTTTGGTATCCATTGTGGTGACAGTAGTGCAATCCCTGGAAACTGGCTACGGTGCTATGGTCAATATGCGTGCATATATAAGCCATGTACAATCAATTATAGTTATCCTTATGGCGTTTCGCTACGGTTATTTTGGTTTATTGCTATCCTTTATAATAGTAGGCCTAGAATCTGTGTTTATATTAAGGGAGCTTTTTTTATATCCCGAAAATAATTTAATTTTAGGTTTGACATTAAAGCTATTTACGGTCGTGGTTGCCTGTTTTATTGCTGTTCTTACAGATAAACAACATATTCAAAAGCAAAAACTTGAGAAAATGGCAATTACCGATGGCTTAACCGGGGTCTATAATCAAAGGTGTTTTCATACAACACTGGAAGGTCTAATAAAAGGAAATAAAAAAGCTTTGGGTTCTGTTGGTCTTATCATGGTAGATATAGATAAATTCAAAATGTATAATGAGACATACGGGCATGATTTCGGGGATAAGATATTAAAGTTGACTGCATCAATGCTTAAAGAGGCTCTAAGGGGAAAAGGATATCTTTTCAGATATGGGGGAGATGAGTTTGCAGTCATACTTGCGGGTAGCGATTTAGAATCTTTAAAATCATTCACCTATAAGTTAAAGGAAGATTTCGAGGTGTTTAAAAAAAGGCATCATGCCAACAAACCCTTTGAAAAGGTTACACTGTCAATCGGCTTATCCGAATACCCGAATAGATCCCGAAGCAAAAGCGAGCTTATTCATCAGGCAGATATGGCGTTAAATCATGCAAAAAATCAGGGAAGGAACAAAATCCGACTTTATCGGGATGCGATATTGCAAATCAGGGAAAATATAAGCTCTGATCACCAACAGCTTATCGGGATTTTTAAGGGACTTCTAAGCACTATTTCCGCAAAAGATAGATATACTCATGGCCATTGTGAGCGTGTATCCAACTATGCTGCAATGCTTGGGGAAGCCCTGGGTCTTAATTTTAAGGATATAAGCATAATTCAGTACGCGGGCTTACTACATGACATAGGCAAGGTGGAAATGCCCAAGAATGTACTTAATAAAGAAGGTAGCCTGACAGAGGAAGAGGAGAATTATTTCAGAAAGCATCCGATATATGGTGAAAATATTTTAGAACCCCTGTGTGAAATAGAGCAACTTACTGATTATGTAAGGCATCACCATGAGCGATATGATGGAAAGGGCTATCCCGACGGTCTTGTTGGTGAAGAAATAAGTTTGGGGGCAAGGATATTGTGTGTGGTGGATGCATATGACGCTATGCTTTCCGATAGACCCTACAGCAGTAGCAAGACAGCGGAGCAGGCTTTTGATGAGCTGCAAAAGAATGCGGGTACACAATTTGATCCAAGAATTGTAAAAATATTTATCGAAACCATGAGGGAAAAGAATCAGCAAAACATGTGCCAATTCTATGCTAACAAAATATTATAGGTAATAAATGCCCCAAGGTGTTGCAATATAATTATATCAGTGATATAATAAATGTAATATTAATGCAGTGCATAAATTTCTTAGAAAAGTATTTTTATTCTTGAAAAATAATTCAGGCTGGTCTCAAAGATATAGAGGGATACTATGGATGAGTTATTTTGTTTTCCAAAAAGAAAAGTAAAAAAAATAAATAGGTATTGCAAAATATTGTCTACGGGTTCTTTCCTTCCACCTACGGTGGTCGAAAATGAAGAAATAATTAAAATGAACCATTTTCCTTTTAAAAGTGGTGCAATAGTGAAATCTATCGGGGTAGAAAGAAGGCATGTAGCAAGCGATGATAATGATGATAGTGATATACTCTTAGAATCAGCAAAAAGATGCCTTATGGCATATGGGATATCCTCAGATGAACTATCCAGAATAATCGTAAATAAACTTATCGGGGATAATTTACTACCCATGACCGCTAGCAGATTACATGCGAAGCTCGGTGGAAAAACAGCCGTTCATGCTTTCGATATCGATGGGGGGATTTCCTCATTTATACACTCTGTCGATGTGGCTTCTAGATTTATAAATTCAGGAGATGAATATATTCTTATTTCATCGGGTGGAATCCATACAAAGTTTATAAGTAAGACCGATCCAAGGGTTGCATTTTTATTTGGGGATGCATCGGCCTCGCTACTTTTTGGTTATTCCCCAGAACCTCATATATTATCAAGTTATTTATATACAAATCACGAATATTCAAAACTGGCTGCAATGGCACCTTTATCGATGACCGATAATGCAGAAAAACTTCTAAAGTATGGATACCTGCCACAGATACTAGGAAGCTATAAAATAGAGAATTGGAGGGAGGTAGAGGATTTTTTAGTACTTGCTACAAGGGAGGTGGCAAAAAACATCCTAGAGGAAAGCGGGCTTTGCATGAAGGACATTGATTTGGTTTTGGTGACAGAAAACAATAGCAGAGTGTGGGGATTAACATTAGAGGCATTAGGTGTTACCCCGGAAAAAAGCATATCCCTAATAAAAGATCACGGTAATACGATGTCGGCCATGTTACCATTGCTTATTGATTTTGGATTGGGTTCCGGAAAAATACAAAAAGGCATGAGGATCATGATGATATCCCATGGGGAAGGAATGAGTGGCGGGGGATTGATTTACAGGGTTTAGGGTTGCATTACAGTATTTTAAATGGTATGAAATTACAAATGGATCTAATAAAAAAGGGGGAGAGGGGAATGGAGTATAACGAAATCTATGATAGGACTAGGGAACTTATTGTTGATTACTTGAAGGTGGATGCCGAAGAAATTACACCCCAGACAAATCTTGTTGAAGATCTATGCATTGATTCGATTGCTTTAGTTGAACTTGGTTTTAAATTCTCCGAGACATTTTCCGTTCCGATGATCGAAGCACAGCCAGAAATATTTATTATGCAAAATCTTGTTGACTTTATAAGAAACGAGATGCGAAATCAGCAATATAGCAAAGGCTAGGGTGTGGGATAATGGATAAGAAGATTAGATATCCAAGGATAAAACCCCTGAAAATAAAACAGCAAGCCCAAATAATTTCCACAGGCATTGCCCTTCCCGAACGTGTAATAACAAACCAGGATATTATTGACACCTATGATATTAGGGCTACCGATAGGGCAGTGCAGTATTCATTAGGTATTAAGGAGAGAAGGTGGGCGCAAATTGATCAAAGAATTGACAGTTTGATGGCCGAAGCAGTATTGCAGTGCCTTAAAAGGGCAAATCTCGACATAGAACAAATGGATAGGGTTATATACTCTAGACTCTTAGGAGACTATCAAGTACCAGCCTCCGCTGTAAAGGTACTGGAGAAATTAGGTGCTAAAACGGGGATTCCCGCATTCGATATTACCCCTGCATGTAGTGGTTTTTTGCAGGCAATGGATATGGGTATAAGATTTATCGACTCTGGGGATGATTATGTCCTACTAATTGGAGGCGGCATAAGTTCAAGGGCTATTCAGATATGGGGAAGACCCAATCCAAAAACTGTATTTCTTTTCGGGGATGCAATGGTTGCTATGATTCTAGGAGTAAGTAGCACAAAACGTTTTCTATCATCTTATGTTTTAACCAATCACCATTTGTACAGCAACGCATTGATTCCATTTGGCACAAGTATTTTGAGGAAAGATTTAGATGGAAATGATTTTTCCGTATTTAATATGAATGTACTGGATGGAAAGATGATTTTAAAAAGCTCAATAGATTATTCACAGCTTATAACCAAAAACCTTTTAATACAAACGGGGTATACTTTAGACGAAATTGATTATTTTATAACTACCGATCAATCAACTAGGATATGGGAGGCACAATTAAAGGCCCTAGACATACCACCTGAAAAGAGCCTCAGTTTGTTTTATAAGTACGGAAATACAGTTTCGGCCATGAGCCCTTTAATATTGGATGAGCTAATTTATACTGGTCGGCTTAAAAGGGGGGATTTGGTTATGATGCTGGCTCACGGGGCTGGAGCTAGCAGTGCAGGTATGATGTTTAGATATTAATAAAAGTAATTGAGTAAGATTTGGTAGAGGGTGTGGATTTTCCAGTAACAAGGCAGTAGTAAAACATAAAATCCCGTTGAAGGTTTTTGTATTGATTGTAAGGTATTGCAAGCAAAGGCATTATCCAATTATACAATATGGGGGGATTAGGATGAATTATTGCGAGCTGTTATTTAACACCAAAGAGGCGGATCTTGGCAAGGAAATAATAATTGATGGGGAAAGTGGAAGAAGAATTACTTTTGATGAACTCAAAAGGGAAGTTCTAAAGGTCTCAAGATTTTTAAAATCGAGGGGATATAAGCCTGGTACTATTATTTCTACACACCTTTATAATGGTGCAGAGGCGGTTGTTGTTTTCTTGGCAATACAGTATATCGGCTGTGTTGTTTGTTTGGTAGATCCACTTTTTAAGGCGGACGAAGTGCCTTATTATATCCAGGATTCTGACGCCCAGTGTCTTATTACCTATCTCGATAAAAATGAATTTGAAACTAGTCTTGAATCCAATGTTGATTTTATAAACATCAATGAAATAAATGATGTTTGTAAAAAAAACAAACATAATTCCCAGCGGAAATTAAAAATGTACCGTTTTAAGGGAAAGGAACTTGCTATGCTCTTATACACATCGGGTTCAACCTCAACTCCCAAGGGTGTGATGTTGACCACCGAATGTTTCTATACTTTTCTTAAAAAGAACCATATATCAATGTATAGGTATGAGCCTTGTGACAGACTTCTTTGTTTTGTCCCGTTTTCACATGGTTTTGGTTCAATATCATTGCTAATTCCAGCACTTTTTTATAAGTCAGCAATAGTCTTTTTAAAAACATTTCATCCTTCACGAGTTGTAAATATTATTTTAAAGGAAAATATTTCGCATATTTTTGGTGTACCAGCCCACTATCAGCAACTTTTAAGGTATGCTGATATCGATTTAATATACAAAAAGCTTAAGGCTGCTTTTTGCTCAGCAGCACCATTAAATTTTAGTGTTTCGAATCAATGGTACGAAAAGACGGGAGTGTACCTTGATGAGGGTTATGGTATGAGTGAATCAACCACTCTTATTTCAACAAGGATGTCTAGGTTACCTAAGGTAGCCGGAGATGTGGGATACCCACCTGATGGCATTATAGATCTGGAGGTGGTTGATGAAAATGGTTTGGCAGTTGAAGATGGTATTATTGGAGAATTAAGACTCAAAGGCAGGGGGTTGATGCTGGGGTACTATAACCGACCTGGGGAAACAAGACAAAGGCTAAAAGATGGGTGGCTTTATACCGGGGATTTAGGATATAAAAGTGCGGATGGCTCATTTGTTATAAGCGGTAGGAACACGGAATTTATAAATGTTGCGGGTTTAAAAATCTCCCCGATTGAGGTGGAGAGTGCAATAAATTCCCACGAAGATGTTGTTGATTCCGTTGCTATTGGTGTAGAAGATGAGATTTATGGGGAAGTTGTGAAAGCATTTATCATAAAAAAAGAAAATTCGAGCCTAAAGGAAAGGGAAATAATTAAATACGTATCAAAGAAACTTGCGGGTTTTAAGGTTCCAAAGTATATATCCTATGTCAGTGAATTTCCACGAAACAATATTGGAAAAATCGATAGGAATGCTCTAAAAAATATGTGAATAAAGGGTGTTTTTTATGGATAGAGCAAGCTCTAAATTTGTGGATGCTTTAGCAGTTAGAAAGCTGCTCAATGAAAAACTCCTAAAAGTTACCCACACTCCTAAGCAACTAAGTTTTTGCCGGCAGGAAAAGCCGTTTGATGCTTTGGGGAAGTATAGCATTCATATAAATGATGTGAAGTTTCGTAAGGAGAGAAGCTGTTTTGAACTGTCATCTTTTATAAAAACGCCCCTTTACAGGGAAAATGAAAAAGTGCTTCTCCACTATTATCCTTCGGAGAATCCAATTGGTAATATTCTGTTCTTGCATGGGTTGTATGATGAAAATATACACAATTATGCATTTCTTACAAGAATGTTGAACATAAGGGGTCTTAATGTATTTTTAATGGTTTTGCCCTACCACTTTGGTAGAAGACCCCAAGAAAGTATTTTCGGAGGCGAATTTTTCATAAGTGCTGATATGCAAAGGACGTACGGTGCTTTTAGACAAAGTGTGTTTGACGTTGAAACTTGTTTTCAGTTCATTAGCCATTTTAGCAATTTGCCTTGTGTCCTTGCAGGCTTTAGCATGGGAGGGTGTATAGCCTTTAGGTACTATATCCTAAAAAATAATTTCCCTGGTGTTTTCCTCATAAATCCTGTGACCGATTTATTTACACTTGTATGGAGAAATCCTTTAATGGTTGCAGTAAGAAGGGATCTGAAGGCTTGCGGGTATGGTAAAAGGGAAACCTCCCTTGTATTTAGGGATTTGGATCCTTATAAAAATATCTGCTCCAATGTTAATCTCGGCGGCGTAAGTGTCGTGTATTCAGAATACGATAAAATTATTGGAGAGGAAGAAAACAGGAAGTTTATTAAAAGAATCACAAGAAAAGGGGTCTGTAATATACTTAAATACCATGCGGGACATCTAAATATTTTAAGGGTTCCAAAACTCTCCAAAGATATATGTGATTTTTTTACTAGGTGTATCTGCAGCTCCAAACTTTAGTATATGTATGCAAATGTTTCAGATACAGGCAAAAGTCTATAAAAGGAGGTCATACCATGGGTAGCTACTTTTATCCGGAGGAAAGAATAGCAATAGTAGGAATGGGGGCATTGTTGCCCGATGCGACCGATGTAGACTTGTTTTGGAGGAACATACTTTCCAAAAAGGTATCTGTAAGACCGGTGCCGGATAGTATGATGGATAGGGAACTTTTCTATAGGCCTGATGCATTTGGTAAGCCAAATAAAAATGATATGTCCTATACAGAAATGGCTGCCATCACCGATGTACCTGATTATGCCGTACTTAGCAATAGCTTTAGAATCCCCCCTGCGGTTGCCGAACACATGGATCCAAACCAGCATGTTATGATATATTGTGTTGAACAGGCTATTAAGTCCCTTGCAAATACCAACATAAATAAGGAAAGAACGGCAGTAATAACGGGAATAGGGGCACCGGGGCAACGGTATAACAACGTTGTTAGGAGAGGCTTTTTTACGAAGCTAAAAAAATACTTAAGATCCAATCCTGAGCTAAATTCCGTTTTAGGTTCCCAGGGGATGGAGAAGTTTTTACAAGAATTCTCTGAATATGCTCTAGAAGGTTCTGTGCCTATTACGGAAGATACTGCACCCGGAATTTTGCAAAACATAATGGCTGCCAGAATAACCAATCTTTTTGATTTTTCCGGTCCTGCCTATACTGTTGATGCCGCCTGTGCGTCTACCCTAGCCGCTACTATAAGTGGGGTTTTGGGGCTTCTTAGAAGGGAATATGATGTATTGATTACGGGCGGTGGGGATGTAACCTTAGATGAGGGACCTTTCATGGTCTTTTCGGGGATCAACGCCTTATCACCGGACGGATCCTATCCTTTTGATGCCAGGGCAAATGGTTTTGTCATGGGTCTTGGGGGAACAGCACTAATTCTAAAAAGGCTAGAAGATGCCCTAAAGGATAACGATAGAATATATGCACTTATATCTGGATTTAGCCAGGGGAGCGATGGACGGGGGAGACATATAGCAGCTCCCGACGAAAAAGGTCAGTGTCGAGTGATAAAAAAATCTTTCGAGATGGCTGGATATCATGCCGATACTGTGGAATATATAGAGGCGCATGGGACAGGAACCCCTGTTGGGGATGTTGCCGAGGTGGGGGCTTTAAAAAGGGCCTTTGAAGAAATGGGTGTTGGTAGGCAAGGTTATTGCGGAATCGGTTCTGTGAAATCAAATATTGGACATTTGAGGTATGCTGCAGGGGGGGTGGGGTTAATAAAGGCAGCTTTAGCATTATACAATAAGACTCTTCCGCCGAATGCTGGCATAAACAAGGTCAACCCACAATTGAAACTAGAAGGGACACCCTTTTATATACTTACCGAGAAAAAGCAGTGGACACAAGTTGCGTCCCATCCAAGAAGGGCAAATGTGAGTGCTTTTGGGTTTGGGGGAGCAAATTACCATATAGCCCTTGAAGAGTTCAGACCCGAGTTTATAAAAAAGAACTATGCTTTTTCAAGAACCGCTGACCTTTCAAAAGAATCACAAAAATATGTTCATATCGGGGATTCTATTCCAATGGAGGTTATTTTCTTTTCGGGGAACTGTTTAGATGATATCGCAAATATGTGCCGCAGCTTTTTGGCTGATAGCAGGAAGTATTCGGATTTTTCACAGGCGGTATTACACAACAATTCCCTTGTCATACCGGGGGGGAAAAATCGTCTTGCGGTATGTGCAAAATCTCGGGCTGAATTTGATAAACGTTGGGGTGAATTCCAAAAGCATACAAGTAAAAATCAATTGGATGATCTTCGTGGGCTAGAGCTGAAAGGTATATTTTTTGGCCAAGGTGATGCCGTATCTCCCGATAAAACAGCATATATGTTTCCGGGACAGGGATCCCAGTATCCCAATATGCTAAAAGAAATATATAACGACTATCCACAGATTAGATCTTTATACATGCAGGCTGATCAGATTTGGAAATCAAGGTATAATAAAAGCCCCTTGTCGGTTGTTTTTGGAGGGGATGAGGGGGATTTAAAGAGACAGCTTAAAGAGACAAGAAATACCCACCCGGCGATGTTTTTGAGTAATATTGCAATGTTTAAGCTTTTGACGGAATCGGGTGTAAAAGCTGATTACATGGTAGGACACAGCCTTGGGGAAATGATAGCACTTTATGCTAGTGGAATGCTGGATCTAAAAACCGCTATCGAACTTATTTACGCAAGGGGGGAGGCTTTTTACAGTATATCTCCTGAAGAAAGGGGGGCAATGATAGCTGTAAAAGCCCATCCTTCGGAGGTGAAAGAGCTAATCCAAAGGAACAATATGGATATAACCATCGCTAATGTTAACTCAAAGGAACAAATTGTGCTTGGGGGGACGCTGGAACAGGTGATAAGTACGGAAAGAGTTTTAAAAGAAAATAAAATAGTACATAAAAGATTGGATGTATCCCATGCATTCCATACACATCTTGTATCCCGTGCGGCAAAAGATTTCTATACCAAAATTAGGGATATGGATTTTAATACACCTAATTCTCAAGTGGTGGCATGCCATTTAGCTGATTTTTATCCGCAAAACAGAAAAGATCTGGAATGCGCACCCTCCATGTTAAAAGATCAGATAGAATCAACGGTATTGTTCCAAGAATCAATTTTAAAGCTTTACAAAAGAGGGGTTAGAGTATTTATAGAAAGTGGGCCAGGATCAGTTTTAACGGGTATTGTAAGAGATATTCTCGGCAGCAATGCGGATGTAAAGATTATAGAATCAGATACTAGAGGAAGGAGCACATCAGAAACGTATAAGCGACTTCTAGGACAACTATTTGCTCTGGGTATGGATGTTTGTCCCTTACCATCTAAAAAAGATATGGGGTACAATGGGGCGGACATGCAAGAGGCGTATAACCCCCATCCTGATGTCAAAAAGAAGGAGAGTATTGTCTACAGTGGTGTATCGGTTGGATTGCCGGGCACATTTAAGAATGTGTTTTCTGAAAAAAACTTTGAATTAATTTTTGAAGGCAAAAATCTCATTGAAATGCTAACAGATGAAGAGGCACAGGGTATGGCGGATCTAAATATTACAAGACTTATAAAAAATGAGGGCAGAGCAACTTTTAAGGAATTATCATCCGTTAATGATGTTATAAAATTGGCTGGAAAACTGGGCAAAATCGACATGCTAAACGATTATCAAGTTGACGAAAAAACATTAAAACGTATGACTGCTACGGTGTGTGCAGGTGTTGCGGCGGGTTATGAGGCTCTAAAAGATGCCGGGATTCCCCTTATAAGTGAAAAAATAAAAACTTCAAAGGGGCAGTGCTTGTCGGAAAGATTTTTACTTCCAAAAGACATGCAGGAGGATACAGGTATTATTTTTGCTAATGGATTTTTAGCGGTGGAGCCTTTTATTAATGAGGTCTCCAAGTATGTAGCTAGTAAATTCAGTGGGAAGCTAAGAGGCGATCTGATAGATTTTTACGAAAAAGTAATTGAAAGGGTTGACAATAAAGATATAAAAAAACTGTTATCCGACTGGTTCTCCCTTCACTATTCGAGGCTTTTGCACAGTGGAGAAAATAGTGATATCTATAAATTTAACAGCGATTTTATGGCACTTATATCCTCACAGGCAAATAATAGGCTTGCTCAATTTATCGGAGCGAAGGGACCCAACTTTCATATAAGTGCAGCATGTTCCTCTACCGCCTCCGCCGTTACTGTAGCAGAGGATCTTATCCGTGGGGGGCATGCGGAAAGAATGATTATTATAGGTGCTGAAAATGTCACATCCAAAACAACCCTACCCTGGGCTGGAGCATGTTTTTTAAGTATGGGGGCGGCCACAGTCTCTTCAGATGTATTTGAAGCTGCGGTGCCGTTTGATGGCAGAAGAAATGGAATGATTCTTGGAGCGGGAGCACTAGGGTTGGTGTTGGAGAAAGAGAAAGATGTAGTAAAAAGAGGCATGAACGGAATCTGTCGTATTTTAGGTACCCATAGTTTTAATACCGCAGGGAGCCAGACTGGTATTGATAAAGATGCTTTTTGTAACCAGCTAGATAGGTTTATCTCCAAAATGGAGGACGAACACAGAATTGATAGGGGTGATATGGCTAAAAAGGCAGTTTATTATTCCCATGAGACTTTTTCGCCTGGGGAAAAGGGGTGCGCATATACAGAAAAGAATGCCTTATCAAAGACTTTTGGCGAAAAATACAAGGATGTGAAGATAATAAACACGAAGGCTATGACAGGCCACACTATGGCAGCATCTATTGAGGAAGCTATAGCAGCAAAGGCGCTTCAATATCAAAGGGTTCCGCCTGTTTCAAACTACTCTAATCCGGATCCGGGGTTAGAGGGGTTAAATATATCTAAGGGGGGATCTTATGATTTTGAATATGTATTAAGGACGGTAATAGCATATGGGGGTCAAGGGAGTTTTCACCTTCTCCAAAGGCTTGCATTTGGAGGGGAGAGAATTGACAACCCCAAACAATATGAAAAGTGGTTGCAAACAATTACTGGTTCGATACAAACGGAGTTGTTTAATAACGGCAAGATACTATCTATAAGAGGGCTGGATTGTCAAAAAGAAAATGGGAAGGCGGAATTACTCCCAACGATCGCTCAACCACAAAAACCCAAGGAATTAAAAACAATATGTCTGGAGGAAGATATCGGCATATCCAAAGGGCAATATGTGGACCGGGACGAGGAAAAAAATAAAGCTGTAGAAAACATGAATATATACGATGATGACATAGAGGACGGGGTACTTGCTATATACTCAGAAGTAACAAAATATCCAAAGGAAATGCTGGAGCTTTCTATGGAAGTGGAAGCGGATTTGGGCATAGATACGGTAAAGCAGGCCACCATTATTGCGATGATATCGGATAAGTTTGGAATTCCCCAGGAAGAAGGATTGAGATTGTCAGATTTCCCGACAATAGGGCATATGGTGAATATGATCCGAGAAAGGGGGAAACCAAGAAACCAGGATGATACCGTCTGTATCGAAGGCGTAAATAAAGAGTATATAGAAGAAGATGATGCAAAGGAAAAAGTATTGCAGGCGATCTCCAAGATGACAGAATACCCCTCGGAAATGCTGGAGATGGAGATGGAACTAGGGGCAGACCTGGGGATGGATGGCGATATGCGTACTGGGCTTTACAAAAAGATTGGAGCCAAATTCGGCTTACAAGAGGATGGAAAAATTATCACCGATGAAAGGGTTACCATTGGAGATGTTATTGATTGGATAAAGAAATTCGACAAAGCGGGGGAACTAGATTGCGGCAACACTAGCTCACAAAGAAATGGGAAGGATGGGGTCTATGATGTAAGGCAGGAGCTCTCCCTTCAGGTGCCTGTTTTTGTGGAAAAAGATGCAGATGGTGTTGATAATATCGAGCTAAGGGCAGGCAGGACATGGATAATAGGCGATAATGTGGATGCAACCAAAAAGGTTTCGGAATATCTAAAAAAACAATCTTTGGAGATCAGGGAATTTCATTTTGAGAGTTGTTTGGGAATAGATAATATAGAAGAGAAGGTTGCAGATTTTATTGAACACGAGCCCGATTTAATTGTAGATTGTTCACATATTGGTACAAAGGTTGAATTTAGTGAAATAAGTCGCAAAGAAGAAAGAGATATGCTATTTTTGGCTAGCGAAGCAAGATTTGTTTTCTATAAAAAATTATCAGAAAAAATTGAAGAGCCAAAAATAAAGATTATTTGTTTGGTGTCGATGGATGGCTGTCATGGGTATTCTGATGGTGTTTCAGGGACTACAGAACCCTCCTACGGGGCATTAAGCGGGTTTTACAAAGGGCTAAGAAAGGAATGGATCAAATCAGATATTAAAATTGTGGATATAGGGGTAGTTGGGGATGGGATTTTGGAAAGGGAGCTTTCGAGTATACTAACCAATGAAATAAAAACATCATGTAAAAATTATGAAATTGGGTACAGTAAAGGTAAACGGGTGGTTTCTAGCGTTGGATATCTAGATAGATCCAATCTGAAAAAAAAGATAAATTTAGAAGGGAGGCATTATTTCGTAACCGGGGGTGGGTATGGGATAACATCCGAAATCGTCCGCAAAATTTCCAAAAGATTTAATGCAAGGTTTAGTATAGTTGGCAGGACTGATCCGAACAAGGCTTTTGCGATGGAAGGCTGTCACGAAGCCATGGAGTCTAGTGAATTGAAAAAAAATATTAGAAAAGGTTTGGAGCGTATCCATGGCAGGGTAACACCTGCAATGGTTGAGCGAGAATTTAAAGCGTTTCAAAATTCCCTGTCAATTAAAGAACTGATATCGGATATCGAATCAGATGGCAACGAAGTGGTATATCTAAACTGTGATGTGAGGGATTACGAGGGAGTTGGCAAAGCCCTAGACAGGGCTATAAAAAACAATGGGCCCATAGACATTTTAATTCACGGGGCTGGCATTGAAAAAAGCAGATTTCTTCTTGACAAGAGAAGAGAAGAATTTAGGAAGGTGTTTTCAGTAAAAGCCGAGGGTATATGTAATCTTTATCGCTTAGTGGATAAAGACAAATTAAAATCCATGATAGTATTCTCCTCCGTATCCGGAAGATTCGGGAATGAAGCTCAGGTTGATTATTGTGCTGCGAACAATTTTTTAAGCAGTTTTATGTCTATGGTCGGGAAAAAACATAAAAATATTAAGCCGCTTAGTATATCATGGTCAGGATGGAAGGATACCGGTATTGCATGGGAAAATGAATATATAAAAACGCATTCGGAGAAAGAAGGTTTAAATTTGATTGAGCCCCACAGAGGTGCAGAGGAATTTATCAATATCCTAAATGGGGAATTGGAATCAAAAGAGGTTATCATAAGCAAGGGGCTTTCATATTTTAGCAAAAGGGATAAGGGGTTGGGGCTGACAGCCGGGGAATTAATGATTGATTGGGTTACCGTAGAAAACGGGAAAATCGAAAGGGCATTTAGGGTTTTTTCCCCAAAAAGAGACGTGATACTAGATCACCATAGGTTGGGTTCAATCCCTCTAGGGCCTATAGTAGCCTTTATGGAAATGGGTGCGGAGCTACATTCGGCTATGTATGGGAAAAGGGGGAAGTATTGCTTCAAGGATATTAGGATCGATAGACCCTTCAAGCTGTTTCGCGACGAAGCCAGGGAAGTATCGGTCATATTGAAGCGGGATGATGAAGCACAAAGTTTTAACATGGAAGCCTACGCATATCTTAACCATAAGTTTGGCAAGTTGGGATATACATTTTTAAATAGCATGAACGTGAGTTCTAATCTGGGCGTATACAACCATTTGCTCGAACTGACAGATATCGAAAAAGGCGTCATGGAGCAGGGGTATACCCGTGATTCTCTTCAAAAGGTTAGCAGGGAAAATGAAAGCTCTATTCAATTGGGTACGGTATTTATTGATGGGAAAGAAGAAAATAATATTTTTAGGCGAAATGATGAGGGTGCTGTTATTTTTGCGGTAATGCCCGAAGAGCAGGTAACCAATGAGAACTATAATTTAGATAGTATTTTAATAAACCCTGCCTTTATGGATTCAATTTTCCAGGCATGTGGAATACATTCGCAAACGGGTAATGAAATTTACCTTCCATGGCAAGTCGGAGAATTAGGGGTTGTTAAAACACCAAGGCAAGTTATGCGATACAGGGTATATGCAAAGTTAAAAGATACATATGGGCAGGTAAGGGAATACGATGCTATTATGCTAAACGAAAACAACGATATATGTTACTATGCAAAAAATATAAGGATGAGGGCTATACACTCCTAATCCCAGAATACAGCGACAAAGTGCTGCTTTGATATAAAAATCCGGGAAACCATCCCGGGTTTTTATATATTGTTGATGGGGGCAAATCAGCCGTATTTAAAAAAATACTACTAAAATTAGATTTCCCGGAAAGAATATAACCTAAGGAGATCATTTCAAATCCTAGCAGAGCAAATTATCTAGGGCAGCATGATGTTTTTAAAATGCTCCTTGGGGAAAAAGTTTGTTAAAAATTTATTTATTTTTGTTTTAGTATTGAAAATATAAACAATATAATATAAAATGGTTGATGTTATGCGATAAACTTGCCAGATGATGAATTATTTACTGCATTCATATACCTGGTAATTGATACAAGCATTAATAGATTATATATTTACATAGGAGGCGATATTAATGGCAGTAAAAGTAGGTATTAACGGTTTTGGACGTATTGGGCGTCTGGTTTTCAGGGCTTCCCTCGATAACCCAAATATCGAGGTTGTAGGTATCAACGATCCATTTATTGACCTTGATTATATGCAATATATGCTAAGGTATGATACCGTGCATGGTCAGCTTAAGGGTGAAATTTCTGTAAAAGATGGCAAGCTTGTTGTAAATGGTAAAGAAATAAATGTCTATGCTAATATGGATCCAGCAGAAATTCCGTGGAGTGAATGCGGAGTTGAATATGTCGTTGAATCAACGGGAGCATTTACAACAACAGAAAAGGCATCAGCACATTTTAAAGGTGGCGCTAAAAAAGTAGTTATTAGTGCACCATCAGCAGATGCACCAATGTTTGTAATGGGAGTTAATCAGGATAAATACACCAAAGATATGAATGTAGTATCGAACGCTTCTTGTACTACCAACTGTCTGGCTCCTTTGGCCAAAGTAGTGAACGATAACTTTGGGATAGTAGAAGGCCTTATGACAACAGTCCACGCTACAACAGCAACACAAAAGACCGTTGATGGCCCATCAAAGAAAGACTGGAGGGGCGGTCGTGCAGCAGCAGGCAACATTATCCCTTCCTCAACAGGGGCTGCAAAGGCTGTAGGAAAAGTTATTCCGGAGCTCAATGGCAAATTAACCGGCATGGCATTTAGAGTTCCTACCCTAAATGTTTCCGTAGTTGATCTTACCTGCCGTCTTGAAAAGGCTGCTAGCTATGATGAAATAAAGGCAGCTCTTAAAAAGGCTTCGGAGAATGAACTTAAAAACATCTTGGGGTATACAGAAGATATGGTTGTTTCTTCAGACTTTATTGGTGATGCCCGTACATCGATCTTTGATGCGGGGGCTGGCATACCATTAAATGGTAACTTCGTCAAGCTTGTTGCATGGTATGACAATGAGTGGGGTTACTCAAACAAAGTTGTTGACCTGATTGCATATATGGCTGAGGTAGAATCAAAATAATTATTTTTATAATTAAAGTTTAACGAAAAGGTTCGGTAAAAACCGAACCTTTTCGAATAGAATCCTAACTTCGCATTATTAGTATATGTGAATGAAGTTATTTACAACAAAGCTTTTATACCCAATTAAAGTAAGGAGAGTGGAATTATCATGAAAACGATGAACAAAAAGACCATTGAAGAAATAGATGTAAAGGGTAAAAGAGTTATTGTAAGGGTTGATTTTAATGTGCCTTTGGACGGGGAAGGAAATATTACCGATGATAAAAGAATAGTTGGTGCACTTCCAACCATAAAGTATTTAGTAGGGCAAGGAGCTAAAACCATATTGGTATCGCATTTAGGAAGACCAAAGCAGGGTTTTGAGGACAGGTTTAGTATGAAACCAGCTGCTACAAGACTTAGCCAACTTCTTGATAGGGAAGTGATTATGGCAAAGGATGTTATAGGAGCGGATGCAAAGGCAAAGGCAGCTGCCCTCAAAGAGGGAGAAGTGCTTATGTTGGAAAATGTAAGATTCCACAAGGAAGAGACTAAAAATGATGCCGCTTTTGCAAAGGAATTGGCAATGTTGGCCGAGATATATGTAAATGATGCTTTTGGTACTGCCCATAGGGCACATGCTTCGACAGCGGGCATAGCGGATAACTTGCCAGCTGTATGCGGTTACCTGATACAAAAAGAAATCGATATTATGGGGAAGGCATTAATGAACCCCGAAAGGCCTTTTGTAGCAATTTTAGGCGGTGCGAAAGTATCGGATAAAATAGGCGTTATAGAAAATCTTATCGATAAGGTGGATTACTTAATAGTTGCAGGGGGAATGGCTTATACTTTCTTCAAGGCTCAGGGGTACGAAATAGGTACGTCTATATGTGAAGATGATAAGATTGACTTGGCAAAGGAGCTTATTAAAAAATCGGAGGAAAAAGGTGTTGAATTATTGCTTCCTGTAGACAATGTCATCGGGAAAGAATTTAGCAATGATACGCAAAGTCAGGTTGTTGCGTCAAATGGAATACCTAAGGGTTGGATGGGCATGGACGTTGGCCCTAGGACCGTAGAGTTATATTCTGATATCCTCAAAAAAGCAAAGACGGTAGTTTGGAACGGACCAATGGGTGTATTTGAGTTTGAAAATTTTGCAAAAGGGACTGAGGGTGTGGCAAAAGCAATTGCAGGATCGGATGCTGTTTCGATAATTGGGGGCGGTGATTCTGCTGCTGCGGTGGAGCAGCTTGGTTTTGCAGATAAAGTAACACATATTTCTACCGGTGGTGGAGCTTCCCTCGAATTTTTAGAGGGGAAGATATTGCCGGGGATAGATGTATTAATGGATAAGTAGGAGGAAATATCAATGGGTAGAAAAATAATTGCAGCAGGAAACTGGAAAATGAATAAGACTGCAGGAGAGGCCGCGGAATTTGTAGAAGCTCTAAAGGCCAGAGTATCCGATGCCAATTCAGAGGTAGTAGTAGGGGTGCCCTTTGTATGCCTGCCAGGTGCAATAGAAGCATCTAAAGGCTCGAATGTAAAGGTGGCAGCACAAAATATGCATTGGGAGGAAAAGGGTGCATTTACGGGGGAGATTTCCGGTGCGATGTTATCGGAGCTTGGCGTAGATTATGTCATTATTGGGCACTCGGAAAGAAGGCAATATTTCGGTGAAACGGATCAAACAGTAAACAAAAAGGTGCATGCAGCATTTAAATATGGTTTAAAGCCGATTGTATGCGTAGGTGAATCATTAACGCAAAGGGAACAGGGGGTAACGGCCGAGCATGTAAGGTACCAGGTAAAGATTGCCTTGCTCGGACTCTCACTTGAGCAAATCAAAGATACTGTAATTGCATACGAGCCGATTTGGGCAATAGGAACAGGGAAAACTGCTACAAATGAACAAGCCGAAGAGGTTTGTGCAATAATAAGGAACTGTGTTGGTGAGGTTTATGGATCCGAGGCCGCCGAAGCCGTGCGCATCCAGTATGGCGGTAGTGTCAACTCATCTAATGCATCAGAACTTTTTGCTATGCCTAATATAGACGGAGGTTTGGTTGGCGGTGCAAGTCTTAAGCTAGATGATTTCGAAAAAATTGTAAAACATGATAAATAAACTTCAGGGCTCTGTTTGAACGCATAGGGTGGGAAGGTATGCGTTCAACAAGCTCCTTTTAAGGTGTACGAGCCCAATTCAATGGTCCCATCAAAAGATATGGGGCTGTTTTATTTTGGGGAGCTATAGAGCAATTGAATGGAGGTGCGAAGTAATATGAAGAGTAGGTTGGTAACCCTAATTATACTAGATGGGTTTGGAACCAGTGATATTGAGAAGGGGAATGCCATAAAAAACGCCAAAAAGCCCAATATAGACGAGTTTATGAGAAAATATCCTAATACCAATATTCATACCAGTGGCATGAATGTTGGGTTGCCGGATGGACAAATGGGTAATTCGGAGGTGGGACATACCAATATCGGGGCGGGTAGAATAGTGTATCAGGAACTTACCCGAATATCTAAATCTATAGAAGAAGAGGAGTTTTACAAAGTAAGAGAGTTTCTTGATGCAATAGAAAACTGCAGAAAAAACAACTCGAGGCTACATTTATTTGGTCTTTTATCTGATGGGGGTGTGCACAGTCACAATACCCATTTGTATGGACTTTTGCGGCTTGCCCAAAGGGAAAACTTTGATGATGTTTTTGTCCACTGCTTTTTTGATGGACGTGACGTTCCCCCCGATAGTGCAATTGGCTATGTAAGGGAGCTTGAGGATCATATTAAGGAAATAGGTGTGGGGCGAATCGCTTCGGTCATGGGTAGATACTATGCTATGGACAGGGATGAAAGATGGGAGCGGGTTAAACTTGCCTATGACGCAATGGTTTTGGGGAAAGGGCAGACCGCCCAAAACCCAATAGAGGCAATTGAGCAATCATATAAAATGGAAGAATATGATGAGTTTGTAAGGCCTACAGTAATTATGCAAGAAGGCAAACCCGTAGCTACCATAGGGGAAAATGATTCGGTGATATTTTTCAACTTTAGACCCGATAGGGCAAGGGAAATAACTCGGGCCCTTGTTGATTCAAAATTCAATGCTTTTGAAAGGGAAAAGGGGTATATTCCCACGTTTTTTGTGTGTATGACCCAGTACGACGTAACTATCGAAAATGTTACCATTGCATTTAAACCCCAAAACTTGGTCAATACATTTGGGGAATATATAAGCAGGAAGGGTCTTAAACAGCTTCGGATAGCTGAAACAGAAAAGTATGCCCATGTAACCTTCTTCTTCAATGGGGGGGTAGAGGCTGTCTATGAGGGTGAGGACAGAGTCCTAATCAACTCGCCAAAGGTGGCGACGTATGATTTGAAGCCGGAGATGAGCGCGTATGAGGTAACCGAAAACGTTATAAAAGGAATTAATTCCAAAAAGTACGATGTAATAATTTTGAATTATGCAAATCCGGATATGGTTGGCCATACTGGGGTATTAAAAGCTGCAACATCTGCGATTGAAGCCGTTGATAAATGCCTGGGGCAAGTTGTACCGGCAATACTTGAGCAGGATGGTGTAGTGCTTATCACTGCAGATCATGGGAATTCGGAGCAAATGATTGATTATAAAACGGGTGGACCATTTACAGCCCATACAACCAACCCAGTCCCTCTTATTGCAATTGGCCTTGGGGATATAAAGCTCAGAGAAGGAAGATTGGCGGATCTTGCGCCCACTATGCTTAAAATATTAGGTCTTGAAAAACCCATTGAAATGACGGGAGAATCGCTAATTTAAACGAAGGCACTATGCACTAGATTGTACCGGTTCAATGAGATTATTGCTTGAGAAAAGCTGTCTTGTAATGTATAATAAGCACATGCAGGGAAAGGGAACTAGCTTGTTTGATAGATATACATTGTGTACAGAAAAAGGAAGGGCAGTATGAAAAAAACGAACGACAAAATTAGTAGTCGGGGGTTAAATCTTAAAAACTTTTATATTGGTAATTCGCAGTCATGGTTAGACATTTTTAAAGAAAGGGTTTCCAGGGGGTTTGTAATATTTATCATGATCCATATGGTGGTTGTATTGTTGCAGGCTTCAGGAAAATTACCTATAGATTACAGGGGGCTTTTGGGGACTGTGGAGATAGGACTTTCTATATTTCTTTCGTATCGGTTTGGGTTTTTAGGAATGATCCAATCCATAATTAGCAATGGAATTGCTGCTGCATATTTTTATAGGCTGTCCGTTGAAATACATACATTTATCTCCAGTGGAAGTAGTAGTGCTGGAGGAACGCCGGCAATAATTGCCAGCAGTGCCCCATCAGTAATTTTAATGAATTCGTACACGAGGATAGCTATAATAATAGTATCTATCTTTGTTGCGTATTCATCGGAAAGACAACGAAAACAAATAAAAAAACTGGCATGTCTTGCGTATATAGATGGGACTACGGGAGTTTATAATTATAGATACTTCCAAGCGAAACTGACCGAAGAAATGGAACATATCAAAGGCTGTGCTGATTATTCAAGGATGCAGACTACAGGTAAAACTAGCTTCATGGATAAGAGGCAAGCAAAAACAGACCAAGAAGCTCTCATGGGAAGAAATAATAGTAGGGCTGCAAAGGTTTTGCAAGGTCAAAATAAAATTAGGGAGGCAGCTCTTACCCTAATAATGATAGATTTAGACAACTTTGGGGAGTACAATGATACTAACGGACACAAGGCAGGAGATATGCTGCTGGCTAAAACGGCGAGCGTGATAAAACGCAAAGTAAAGAAGGGCGATATTGTTTGCAGGTATGGTGGGGATAGATTCGTAGTTTTGATGCGTGAGTCCAATCCCGATAGTATCCTGATGTTTATTGAAAGCATAAGGGCGGATTACAACCAAATGATCTCCTCCGGGGAGGGCAGTGGGGAAATGCTCAACACAACTTTTTCTGTCGGGTATTCCATATATCCCTCATGTGCTAGAAATAAGGATGAGCTAATTATGCAGGCTGATAGTGCTCTTTACCAAGCTAAAAATACAGGCAGAAATAATGTACAGATATACAGGAGTGTTTTTGAAGAGATAAAGCATATTTTTAATACTAATGATCATCAGGTGTATGGGAGTGTAAGGGCACTTCTTGGCACCGTTTCAGCCAAAGATAAGTACACATTAAGACACTCAGAAAGGGTAATGGATTACGCCGTAACGATAGGGATGGCTATGGGGTTAAGCAACGAAAAGCTTCGGCTTTTAAAAATAGCTGCTTTGCTCCATGACATAGGAAAGGTAGAGATATCTGAATCGGTCTTAAATAAAACGGAACCACTAACGCGTGGGGAAATTAATATATTACGTAAGCATCCTGAATATAGCGTAGATATATTGGAGCCTTTGAAAGATATGGAACTTTTAATTGATTCTATAAAATATCATCATGAAAGGTACGATGGCAAGGGCTATCCGAGTGGACTCAAGGGTAAAAGTATACCCCTTGGAGCTAGAATTTTGTGTGTTGCGGACGCCTTTGATGCTATGTTATCGGACCGGCCCTACAGAAAAGGGATGAGGATGGAGCAAGTATTAGCTGAATTGAAAGAAAATTCAGGAACCCAGTTTGATCCGGATACCGTAAAAGCATTCTTGGGCACATTCAGGATCGATATTCCAAAAGCACAATTTTAAATGTAAGCCTTAGGCTTTAATTAAGACGAATATGGGTAAAATAAAGCATAAATGTACAGGAAACCTTAATGCAAGACATTCCATTACAGGAATAAATTATATATACGAAGGGAGAAATATTAATGAAACAGTACTTAGAGATTGAAAGTGTATTTGCGCGTGAAATAATTGATTCTAGGGGGAACCCGACGGTTGAGGTTGAGGTTATTGTTGAGGGTGGATTCGTGGGAAGAGCAGCAGTTCCATCCGGAGCTTCTACAGGTAGCTTTGAAGCTGTTGAACTAAGAGATGGGGATAAAGGTAGATATCTAGGCAAGGGCGTGCTAAAGGCCGTAGAAAATGTAAATAATGTAATAGCACCCAAGGTTGAAGGAATGAACGTATTTGATCAAGTGGATATTGACAATATGATGATAGAGCTTGATGGAACCCCAAATAAGGCAAAGCTAGGTGCAAATGCTATTTTGGGTGTATCTCTTGCGACTGCTAGAGCTGCTGCCGAGGTTTTAGGGATTAGCCTATATCAGTATATAGGGGGAGTTAATGCCAAGACACTTCCTGTTCCGATGATGAACATAATAAACGGGGGGGAGCATGCTGATAACAGTGTAAATATTCAGGAATTCATGATAATGCCAGTGGGTGCATGCTGCTTTAAGGAAGGGCTTAGGATGTGTTCGGAAGTTTTCCATAACCTTAAAACTGTGTTGAAAGATAAGGGATATAGTACCGCCGTAGGAGACGAGGGAGGATTTGCTCCGAACCTTAAAACCGATGAAGAAGCCATACAGGTTATATTAGAAGCGGTTGAGAAGTCTGGATACAAGTCAGGGGATGACTTTAAAATTGCTATAGATGCTGCTGCAACGGAGATGTACCAGGAAGACGGATCATATCTATTCTGGAAGTCCAACATTAAAAAGACAAAAGAAGAAATGGTGAACTATTGGGAGGAATTAGTTAACAAGTATCCCATTATTTCATTAGAGGATGGTGTATCTGAGGAGGATTGGGAAGCGTGGGATATGCTAACTAAAAGACTTGGCGATAAGATCCAGCTAGTTGGCGATGATCTATTTGTTACAAATACTGAAAGATTGAAAAAGGGAATTGAGCTAGGGGTAGCGAATTCCATTCTAATAAAGGTTAACCAGATTGGGACGTTGACGGAGACTCTAGATTCAATAGAGATGGCGAATCGTGCAGGTTATACCGCTGTTATATCCCATAGATCTGGGGAAACAGAGGACACGACAATCGCAGATATAGCTGTTGCTGTCAATGCAGGCCAGATAAAGACAGGGGCACCATCTAGAAGCGATCGTGTTGCGAAATATAATCAGTTGCTAAGAATAGAGGAAGAAATAGGGGAAAATAGTATTTACCCAGGTGCTAATGCATGGTTTAACCTTAAGAATAAGTAGGGAGGCAAACTATGTACCGCAGCCAATGCTTTTTAGTACCGGATATCCTGCCAAATGCAAGATAAGGTCTAAAAACATTTATTCAAAGGCTTGTGTTTTGCCTATTATTGTGTTAGAATGTATTTTGTCAGTTTTTTAGGAGGTGCCTTTAGCATGCAAGTAATAATCACTGTTTTACACATAATTTTTTCATTATCACTAATTGTGATAGTTTTGCTTCAATCAGGTAAGCAGGCTGGTCTGTCAGGTTCGATTGCTGGCGGGGCGGAAACTTTCTTTGGGAAAAACAAGGGCAGGACTATTGATGCCATTCTCGGTAAATATACTGTGGTTGCGGCTATAGGTTTTGTTATTACCTCGGTCGTTTTGCAGCGTATTTTGAGTTAGTATGCATTCTTAAAAAGAGGGAACTGTAGAAATACAGTTTCCTTTTTACACACTCAATCAAATTAATTCAAATGTATTCTTGTAATTATCGTTCTGGTTTAGTAAGATTAATAGTGGGCTTGGACAATACTAGAAGGACAAGTAGAAAGGGGAATACTACTTGGCTTCTTAACTGGTTGGTTTTCCTGATATTGGAGATTCAATAAAGAATTGGAGGTAGTGGTTTCGATGGAGAGAGAGCAGGCGTTAGAAGAGTTGAAGGGTAGAGTGAAGAACCAGAATATTATTAAACATTCTCTTGCAGTTGAAGCTATTATGAAGGAATTAGCTTTTCACTTTAAGGAAGACATCGATAAGTGGGGGTTGGCAGGTTTGCTGCACGATATTGATTATGACAAGACAGCAGACGATCCTTCAAAACATAGCCTTGTAGGTGCAGATATCCTTGAAGGTCTAGACATAGAAAGCTCCATAGTTTATGCGGTAAAGGCACATAACGATTTTCACGGGATAGAAAGAAAAAGAAAGATAGATAAGGCATTGTATTGTGCGGATCCAATGGCGGGTATGATAACGGCATGTGCTTTGGTGCTCCCCTCAAAAAAATTGGAGGACGTTACCACAGAATTCGTATTAAAAAGAATGGATGAAAAGGGGTTTGCCAAGGGGGCAAATCGAGATCAAATCAAATCGTGTGATAAGCTGGACATTTCCCTAGAAACATTTATCGGGATTGCTTTAAATGCTATGGGAACGATTTCTAACCAACTAGGTCTTTAATTATGATTATTTTTATAAATATGATGGAAGCAACAAGGGTAGGTATTGGAATAGTAGAAGGCAAAAACCAGGTTATTCAGTGACTTGGTTTTTTATTTTGGCACAATACTAGAAAAGTAGTAAAAGATTTCAAAAAACGGGAGTGTTAAGTTATGTGATATATGGGAATAGTATTTTAAGGAGTTAATTTCATGATAAATAAGGAGGAAAGTTGCCGTATGAAGCCGATGGAGGTGTACCACTTAAATTTTTATCGGAATAAGGTGTACACTACAAATGGTCTATATATAAGTGATTATGGCTATGTAAACATATTATGATGGATAGAAAAGAAAGAATATTAGCATTTATGAAAGAGGATGCATATAAGCCTTTACTTTTTAGTGAATTGGCAATGGTTTTAGATGTCCCAAAAAGCGATATGGGTATGTTTGGGGATATTTTAGATCAATTGGAGATTGAGGGGAAGATATTTAAAACGCACCGAAACAGATATGGAGTTCCTGAAAGAATGAACTTGATTGCTGGACATCTACAGGGTAATGAACGCGGGTATGGTTTTGTAATACCCGATGACGAAAATGTTAAGGATATATTTATATCTTCGGAGAACCTCAACGGCGCAATGCATAAGGATAAGGTTATTGCTAGGGTCAACAAGAAAATTATTGGTGATAAAAGGGCAGAGGGTGAAATAATAAGAATAGTAAAAAGGGCAAACAGTGTTGTGGTTGGAACCTTTGATAGAAGCAAGCATTTTGGGTTTGTTATTCCGGATGACACCAGACTTTCAGGGGATGTTTTTATTCCAAAAGATCAGGTAAATGGTGCTAAAGCGGGACAAAAAGTTGTTGCCCAGATTATGGCATGGCCAGAAAAAAGGCGAAATGCCGAGGGAAAGATTATAGAGGTAATAGGGGATATGGATGAACCGGGAACAGATATTTTGTCCATTATAAAGGCCTACGGGTTGCAGGAGGATTTTCCGGAAGAGGTTGCTAAACAGGCTTCAATGATAGGTCAGACCGTATCTGAGGAAATGGTGCAGGGGCGAAGGGATCTAAGGAAATTGCGTATGTTTACAATCGACGGGGAAGATGCCAAGGATTTAGATGACGCCATATCCATACAAAAGATTTCCAACGATAAATTCCGTCTGGGTGTTCATATTGCTGATGTAAGTCACTACGTTAAGGAGGATACCCACTTGGACGAGGAGGCCTTAAAAAGGGGTACAAGCGTTTATTTGGTTGATAGGGTTATACCTATGCTTCCTAAGGAAATTTCCAACGGTATATGCAGCCTTAACCCCGGTGTTGATCGCTTAGCTTTTACTGTTATGATGGAGATTAACAGCTGCGGCAAAGTTTTGGAATACGATATTTTTGAAAGCATAATAAATTCCGATGAAAGAATGACATACACAGATGTATACAAAATGCTAGAATTAGATGATGGAGAAGTCATTGAATGCTATACTCATTTATTTGAAGATTTGAAAATTATGAAGGAATTGGCTCTCATTCTCAGGAGAAGGAGGATGGATAGGGGAGCCATTGACTTTAACTTCGATGAGGCAAAAATAGTATTAGACGAATCGGGGACACCCACACATATAGAGAAATATGAGAATACGATTGCCAACAAAATAATCGAAGAATTCATGCTTGCCTGTAATGAAACGGTTGCGGAACATTTCTTTTGGAACAATTCACCTTTTATATACAGGATTCACGAAGAACCCGAAACAGAAAAAATTGAGGCGTTCAGCACATTTGCCCATAATATGGGTTATACCCTAAAGGGTATAAATAAAATTCACCCTAGGGCTTTACAAGAGCTTTTAGGAAAAGTAAAAGGCACCAAGGAGGAGACGATAATAAGCATGGTTATGCTAAGATCCCTCCAAAAGGCAAGATACAGCCATTTAAATAATGGGCATTTTGGGTTGGCTGCAAAATACTATTGCCATTTTACAGCACCCATAAGAAGATACCCCGATCTTATTATCCATAGGATAATGAAGGAACGGCTAAAGGGAATTAGCAATCCGACAAGGGAGGAGAAAATAAATTCGAGGATACCTGGTATCGCACGCCATTGTTCGGAGCGGGAAAGAACTGCAGATGAAGCGGAAAGGGATACACAGGATCTAAAGAAAGTTGAGTTTATGAAGAAATACGAAGGGGAGGAATTTGAAGGTATAATATCAAATGTTACATCCTTTGGTATGTTTGTTGGACTGGAAAATACAATTGAGGGATTTGTGCGTATTAGCAGTATGGAAGATGATTATTATATATTCAATGATAAGAGCTATAGCTTGGTGGGAGAAAGAAATAGAAGGATTTTCCGCATTGGTGATATTGTAAAAGTCAAGCTCATAAAAGCGGATGTTGCCACTAGGAAAATAGAATTTTTGCTGGTGAAAGACAAAAATGCAGAAAAAAATGAGGTAAATGAGCAAGGGAATAAAAGCAATATTAAGAAGGGGAAACGTAAAAGAAAAAGAAACATAGATGAATCCGTAATCTTACACATACGTGGGAAAAAGAAGAAAAGGACTAAAAGATAAGGGGGGTCTACCATCTTACTTGTAAGTGCGTGCTTTCTAGGGATAAACTGCAAATATAATGGCAGGAACAATTATAGAGATAAAGTATTGGGGCATTTTTATGGGGCAGGGATGATACCTATTTGTCCAGAGCAGCTAGGTGGTTGCCCTACACCTAGGAGCCCAGCTGAGATAATAGGGGGCGATGGCAAGGGGGTCCTAGACGGTGTGAATAGAGTTATGACTAAGGATGGAGTAGATGTTACCGAAAAATTTTTAGATGGTGCAAACAAGGTACTGAAACTTTCAAAAAAGATGAATATTAAAAAAGCAATATTTAAAGAAGGCAGCCCGTCTTGCGGTGTATGCAGAATCCACGATGGCACATTTTCGGGAAACACTAAAAAGGGGAGTGGGGTTACCACGGAACTGCTTAGAAGGAACGGAATTTTGGTAATATCAGAGGAACAGTTATAAGATATCAAAGATTATTTATATAGTATTTTGATAAAGGGGTGGGGCAAAGCTCGGGCATATTACCCCACCTTTGGAAAATTCATTTACAGAATATAATTTTTGACTTCCTCATAAAAATCGCTGTAATCATCAGAATGGACATCTACCTTGATGGGCTTGCTTAGATCAAGGCTGAAGATACCCATGATAGATTTTGCATCAACCACATAGCGGCCAGATGTTAAATCAATATCGAAATCGAATTTATTAACAATATTAACAAAGTCCTTCACATCGGTGATTGATTTGAGTGAAACATTAAATGATTTCATACAATTTCCCCCTTTTCACATTCTTTTCTTAGTTTATATTTCATGGTTATATATTAACCTGTTTAAGGTTGCAAGTCAATTGTGATATTGCTAGTATTTAATTTGTATTATACTAAAACAGGGAGGGTGTTGGCAAGAAACAATGAAAAAGGTAGCGTTTTATACATTAGGATGCAAAGTAAATCAATACGAAACCGAAGCATTATCAAGGATTTTTGAGAAAGCTGGATATGAGGTGGTGGATTTTCATAATCAGGCAGATGTTTACGTGATAAATACTTGTACTGTGACCAATTTAAGTGATAGAAAATCTAGACAGGCCATAAGAAAAGCAAGGGGGAGAAGCAAAAATTCCAAGATAGTGGTTGTGGGGTGTTATGCTCAAATTGCACCTGAAGAGGTAAAAAAAATAGAGGGTGTAAATCTAATTATCGGTAGTAAGGACAAGGGAAAAATTATTGAGTATATAAAGGAATTGGATTTCGGGACGGATGGACTAAATTATGTCGAGGATATCACGGGAGAGCAAAGATTTGAGGAACTTTGTATTGTGGATGTTTACAGAGAGCGTACTAGAGCTTTTATAAAGATCCAGGAGGGATGTAATAGGTTTTGCTCATACTGTATTATTCCTTATGCCCGTGGACCGGTGAGAAGCAGAGATCAAGATAATATTTTGCGGGAAATAACTTCTTTAGCCAGGGGCGGATATAAGGAAATAGTATTGACGGGTATACACATTGCATCGTACGGGAGAGATAAAGGAACATATGGATTGCTCAAACTTATAAAGGATGTGCATAAAATTGAGGGGATAGAAAGGATAAGGCTTGGTTCTATTGAGCCAACACTGATAACTGAGGAATTTGCAGAGGGCATACGAAATATGGAGAAGGTTTGTCCCCAATATCATATATCACTTCAAAGCGGATGTGATGAAACATTAAAGAGGATGAACAGAAAGTATACGACACAAGATTACAAACAATCTGTTATGTTTTTAAGAAAAAAAATAAAAGATGTTGCAATTACAACGGATGTGATGGTGGGTTTTCCAGGTGAAACAGATCAAGAGTTTTATGAAACATACAAGTTTTTGGAACAAATAATGTTTGCTTCTATACATGTTTTTAAGTATTCCCCAAGAAAGGGGACCCCTGCAGCGACATACCCAAATCAGGTGCCTACCAAGAAAAAGGAAGAAAGAAGTAACCGCCTTATAAATTTGGCTGCGAAAATGAAAATGGATTATTATCATAATTATACTGGGAGAATTTTGCCGGTGTTATTCGAGCAGGAAGTAAAAGGGGAAAAGGGATGTATCGAGGGTTTGACACCAAACTATATAAGGGTAATCTGTGAGGGTGAAAAGAGCCTTGAAGGAAGAATTATAGATGTTAAGCTTAAAAAAGCAGAACATGATCATATGTCGGGGGTAATAATGCCTCAGAACAGTAATTAGAAACCCGTGTATATTAGTCCGTGCTATTTAGATTATAGAAATTTTAAAAGCAGCAAAACCCGACAAATACAGTCTTGCAAAGTCGAAATGTATTGCATAAATTATCCTATTGTATTACTATATATATGTGGGGTTATTTAATAATATGAAGATGCGATACTTAAAAAGTTATTTTTATTCTTAGCAGGAGAGTGATTAGTTATGTCGGATAACGAAACAATGATGTTTAAAGTAGAAAATGAAAAAGAGAATGAGGCAAGAGAATTACTTTTATCAGTTTATCAGGCTTTAAAAGAGAAAGGCTACAACCCTATTAACCAAATTGTGGGCTATATTCTTTCGGGTGATCCAACCTATATAACTAATCATATGGATGCTAGAAGTGCTATAAGGAAGCTAGAAAGAGATGAACTATTAGAAGAAATTTTAAGAACGTATTTAGAGGAATCAACAGGTAAAGGCTCCGTATAAATTTTGCGGAGTTTTTCTATAGTTAGGATTTTATAAATAACGGGGTTGCTATTTAGTAATCGGGGTTGGTGTGATTATTGGATTTATGTGAATTGGGCAATACAGGGCTTAAAGTCTCAAAGTTATGTTTCGGGGGTCTTATTATGGGACCCCTTCAGGTTAATCTTTCGCCCGAACAGGGGGCGGATATAATTTTAAAGGCTGTAGATCTTGGGGTAAACTTTATAGACACGGCAGAACTCTACGGTACCTATCCCCATATAAGGGAAGCAATCAAAAGAGCAGATAAGAAAATCACTGTGGCAACAAAATCCTATGCTTATTCGATCGAAGGGGCAAAAAAGAGTCTGGAAAAGGCAAGGAACGAAATGGATATTGATGTCATAGATATTTTTTTGCTCCACGAACAGGAAAGCAGACTGACCCTACGGGGACATAGGGAGGCCCTGGAGTATTATATGGCAATGAAGAGTAAAGGAATTATAAAGGCGGTTGGTGTATCTACCCACAACATTGAGGTTGTAAACGCCTGCGCAGACATGCCAGAGATAGATGTCATTCATCCCATAATAAACAGAACAGGGATAGGTATAGGGGACGGAACAATAAAAGATATGCTAGATGCCGTCAAAAGAGCCCATTTATCAGGAAAAGGAATATACAGCATGAAACCCCTTGGTGGCGGGAATCTTATAGGGAGCTACAAGGAGAGCATTGATTTTGTATTGGACAATCCTTATATACATTCTGTGGCGCTTGGTATGCAGTCTATAGATGAGGTCATAATGAATGTAAAGGTATTTGAGGGCAAGAGTATCCCCGTAGGGGTGAGGGAAAAACTAGAGGAAAGAAAGAGACATCTCCACATTGATTGGTGGTGTGAGGGTTGTGGGGAATGTGTAAAAAGATGCAAGCAGGGGGCACTTAGCATAGTTGACAAAAAGGTTAAAGTAGATAGGGAGAAATGTGTACTATGCAGCTACTGCGCATCGGTATGCCCAGTATTTGCAATAAAGGTTTGTTGATGGGGGTATATTCTATAAAAGATTTGCCGGAGGGGTATATGAGAATAATGGGTGTGGATTATGGTGACAGCAGAATAGGGATTGCATTGAGTGATCCATTGGGATGGACAGCACAGGGGCTTGAAACCATTAGGTGGAAGATGGATATAGAGGTGCCCGTTGAGCGGATACTTAGATTAATCAAAGAGTATAGCATTGAGAGGATAATCGTAGGATTCCCTAAAAATATGGATGGGAGCATAGGGTTTAGGGGAGAAAAGACAACCAAGTTTATAGAAATTTTAAAAGAGAGGATAGGAGATATCAAAATTATAAAATGGGATGAAAGGCTTACTACTGTTGCAGCACAACGCACAATGCACGAGATGGGAATAAAGAGTTCGAAAAAGAAGCAGGTGGTGGATCAAATTGCTGCAGTCTATATTTTGCAAGGATATTTGGATAGCTTAGGAAATAATACAACCCAATAAAAATTAAAAACAACTTATATAAAAATGCTGGAATTTGCTTAAAACTGTGATATAATTTATGTCTAAAAAGAATGCAGGAGGGTTTCCCATGAATGATGAAAGAGATGACTTGGTGGTGTTGGTTGACGAGGATGGGGAGGAATCCCAGTTCGAATATTTAGACATCATTGAGTACGAAGATGACGAATACGCAGTACTTTTGCCAGTCGTTCAGGAGGATGGGGATGAAGGGCGGGTTATTATCTTAAAAATTGTTGAAGATTCAGATGGAGAAGAGAGTCTACTCTCGGTTGAAGATAATGACGTGTTGGAGGCCGTTTTTGAAAGGTACAAGGAAAGGGCATCCGAGGAATATGATTTTGATGAGGATTAGAATCCAGATTAAAATCTAAGTGTGGCCCTACAACCCAGAACGAATAAGGACTGGGTTGTAGGGAGAATTTAAATAAAGAGCCTAATACGACAAGGTATGATTTAGCATTAATATATATACACCTTTGATGGCTGAATTAACTTTATGTTTAAATACTTGTTCAAGTTTTTTGCTGCACTTATATTAATAGCATGGAAAGAACCAAATATCCTTATTCGGAAGAATTAAAGGATTTTACTTTTTTATGTGGAAATTAATATGAACCGTATGCCATAAATAAAAATATAAACCATATACAACGAGCATGAAATTGTGAGGGGATATAAATGTTTAATATTGCATATTTAAAGAAATTTATTGTGACAATAATTATTTTTGTTCTGCTGGGAGTGTCATCATCCTGCACGAAAGATACAAGGCTTTCTACAAATGATGGGGAAGCTGAGCCAACACCCAGGGAAGATATTGCAGATTTATCCGATGGACGGCTAGATGGTAAAGATGATGCTGATTTTGATGAAGAACATAAAAAGAACGAGTTTGTGGTACCCAAAAAGGGAGTAAGACCCTTTGCTGTGATGATAGATAACCAAGGGGATCGGGTTCTACCCCAAGGTGGGCTATGCAAAGCACAGTTGATTTATGAAGCAATCGTAGAAGGGGGTATAACCCGGTATATGCCCGTGTTTTGGGGGCAGGAATCCGAACTTATTGGACCTGTAAGAAGTGCACGGCATTATTTTTTAGATTATGCGATGGAGCATGATGCAATTTATGTCCATATTGGATATAGCCCAATGGCTATGAACGACATAATAAACCTCGGGGTAAATAATATAAATGGTGCGCCGGGCGTTTTTTGGGATCTAACGGATGATCCTGCAAATTGGCAAGATAGCTACACTTCAACTGAAAGACTAGGGGATTATATTTCCAAGGTCAAATATCGTACGGAAACGGAAAAGGGGATGGTTTTTAAGTATTCCAGTGAAAATTTAGAACTGGCAAATTCCCAAAAAGCCGAAAAAATAAGCCTTACATATTCACAGGAATATATATCTAGTTATATCTATGATCCTAAGACAGGGCTATATCAAAGGTCCAGGCAGGGGAAACCACATATGGAAAGAATGACGGGGGAGCAAATCACAGCGAAAAACATTATTATCCAAAAGGTTGAAAACTACAATATTAAAGGTGATGAATGTGGAAGACAAGATCTCAATACGGTGGGGAGGGGAGAAGGATATTTTATTACAAATGGAAGGTGTATTGAGATAACATGGTCCAAAGACTCGAGAACAGATAGGACAAAATACACCGATAAAGGGGAAAAAGAAATTGTCCTAAATAAGGGACAAACCTGGGTGCAAATATTCCCTGTATATGGAAAGCTGGACATCCAATGAACCAACCTGAAAGTTTTATTTATGGCGTTTGAAGCTAACGAAATACAACTGTACCCAGCTCAAAAACCTGTAAATGCCATTGATAAACAAAAACCGATTAGATATTATTATATTTACAGGATATACAGCGGAGAGTTCCAGATTACAACAAAAAGATGAAATATACCCTTGGGGTATGAAATTTATGGAGGTTATTTTGGGTATTGAAATTTCTGATAGGATATTGCAAGAAGTAGAAAAACCACCAAGATATACTGGAAATGAGTGGAATATCGTAAAAAAGGATCTAGGAGGTATTGATATAAGGTTTGCCTTTTGTTTCCCAGATGTATATGAGATCGGTATGTCGCACCTAGGTATGAAGATATTATATCATCTTTTAAATGAAAGGAAAGATACCTATTGCGAGAGGGTTTTTGCTCCATGGATCGATATGGAGGCAAAAATGAAGGAATATAATATACCCCTTTTTTCTTTAGAGACTCGTGATCCCGTAAAAAAATTCGATTTTGTTGGATTTACACTTCAATATGAAATGTGTTATACAAACGTATTGAATATGTTAAAGCTTTCAGATATACCTATTCTAGCTAGAGACAGGAAAGAAGGGGATCCCCTGGTTTGTGCAGGAGGTCCATGCGTTTACAACCCAGAACCCCTTGCTGATTTTATAGACTTTTTTGTGATAGGGGAGGCTGAAGAGGTAATCAATGAGGTTTTAGATGCTTACAGTGTTTGGAAGAAGGGAGGGGGCACAAGGGAAGAATTTCTTAGAGCTATTTCCGTCATTGGAGGAATATATGTCCCCCAATTTTATGATGTAGAGTATAACGAAGATGAAACCATCAGTTCGTTCCAACCCCGAAACCCCTGTACCCCACCCAAGGTAAGAAAACGGATTATAAAGGATTTAGATAAAAGTTATTACCCACAAGAAATGATTGTCCCCTTTACAGGAATTGTTCATGATAGGATAATGCTGGAGTTATTTAGAGGATGTATTAGGGGATGCAGGTTTTGCCAAGCTGGTTTTATTTATAGACCTGTGAGGGAAAAAACTGCTGCCAAACTTTTAAAAACAGCAGAAAACCTTCAGAAGAATACAGGATATGAGGAAATATCCCTTGCCTCCCTTAGTACAAGTGATTACACGCAATTAAAGGTTCTAACGGATGGATTAATAAAGGAGATGGAACCCAAAAGGGTTAGCCTGTCTCTTCCATCCTTGAGGGTCGATTCTTTTTCTCTTGATTTGATGGAAAGGGTTCAAAGAGTCCGCAAAAGTGGACTGACTTTTGCACCCGAGGCGGGAAGCCAACGGCTAAGGGATGTAATTAATAAAGGGATTACTGAAGATGATCTTATTGACTCGGTTTCTTTGGCATTTAAGGGGGGATGGAGCGGTGTAAAACTTTATTTTATGCTAGGGCTGCCAACTGAGGATTTAGAAGACGTGAAAGGTATAGCGGAGCTAGGAAGGAAGGTTGTTGATGCCTATATGGAGACACCGAGGGAAGCAAGGGGGAGAGGGCTTAGTGTAACGGTAAGCACATCCTCTTTTGTTCCAAAGCCATTTACACCCTTCCAGTGGGAGCCGCAGGATGGCATAGAAACGCTTAGGGAAAAACAAGTATTCCTTAGAAATGAGATCAAATCAAAACATATAAAGTATAGCTGGCACGATCCAGAGTTGAGTTTTTTGGAGGCGGTTTTTGCCAGGGGCGATAGAAGATTAGCTAAAGTGCTACTGCAAGCACAAGAAAAGGGTTGCAAATTTGATGGATGGGGCGAACATTTTAGGTTTGACAAATGGATGGAGGCTTTTGATGAATGCGGGGTTGATCCAAATTTTTATGCCAGCAGACGAAGGGAGTATAGCGAGATACTTCCTTGGGAACATATCGATGTGGGGGTTACAAAAGAATTTTTATGGACGGAAAACAAAAAAGCCCAACAGGGCGAGAATACCCCAAATTGCAGAGTGAATTGTTCCGGTTGTGGGGCTGCTGTTTTTGAGGGGGGGATATGCTATGGTCAACCTCAGGGTTAAATTTATCCGAGGCGAGGAAATAAAATTCATTTCGCATCTTGATCTAATGCGGGTATTTGAAAGGGCGCTGAGGCGCTCGGAAATTCCTGTGGCCTATTCAAAGGGGTTTAACCCACATCCCCAGATGGTTTTTGGCCTACCCCTTTCGGTGGGAGTCACCAGCCAGTGCGAGTATGCAGATTTCAAAATAGAGGACAATATCGAACCTAATGAGTTTATTCAAAGGCTAAATGATAACCTTCCTCTAGGGCTGGAGATCATGAAAGCTAGTATAAACGAATCAGGGACCAACATTATGGCTTCTGTGGCGGGTGCTTCGTATGAGGTTTTAGTTGAACATGATAGTAACCCAAAAACGGAGAAATTTGATAGAATGCTGGCGTTATATCTAAAGGAGAAGGAAATATATATGGAAAAAGAAAGCAAAAGGAAAACAAGAATGATAGATATACGTCCAATGATTTATGCTTTCTCCATTTACGATGCAGGGCATCTATTACTCCCCGCGGGTATAAAGGAGGCAGAGTCCCCAAAAAATCTTGATATAAAAGATAAAGAAAATGAAATTTTAAAAGCCAGTCAACCGCCGGAAATCATTAACTTTAAGATGATATTAGCGGCGGGCAGCAGAGCAAATTTAAAGCCTGAATTTGTTTTAAAATCCTTTAGTGATTACACTGGCCTTACGTTTCGCATATTAAAGATTCACCGTTTGGATCTTTTTGTTGGGGATGGGGAAAGTTTAAAGGATCCTATGAGCGAACGTGTAATATTATCTATTTGAGGTGGTAAAATGATTAGTGAAATTGTTGTAGATGTAGGACTCAACGAACGGAGAGTTGCTCTTTTAGAAGATAAAGAATTAGTTGAAATACTCATTGAAAGGGATGATTCAGAGAGGCTTGCGGGAAATATTTATAGGGGAAGGGTAGAAAGTGTTCTTCCCGGCATGCAAGCCGCCTTTATTGATATTGGCTGTGAAAGGAATGCTTTTTTATATGTAGGGGATGCCATTCCACAAAAGGATTATTCCGAAGATGGGGGTATGTATAAAGAAGTCAAAAGCTATAATATAGAAGAACTTTTAAGGCCGGGTCAAGAAATAACTGTACAGGTCACAAAAGAGCCTATCGGCACGAAAGGTCCAAGGGTTACCACACATATTACACTGCCGGGAAGACAGTTGGTGCTTTTACCCAATGCTGATTACGTAGGGATATCAAGAAGGATTGAACATGATGAGGAAAGGACAAAACTTAAAAAAATTGCCGAGAAAATAAAGCCCGATAATATGGGGCTTATAGTAAGAACGGTATCCGAAGGAAAAAGGGAGGAGGATTTCAAAAGCGATATAAACTTTTTGGTAAAACTTTGGAATAAAATAAAACAACGAGAGCAAGGTGGATCAATTCCGCGCTGTCTACATAAGGATCTTAGTGTAGTATACAGGGCTGTTAGAGATATTTTTACATGGGGAATTGATAAGTTTATTATAAATGATAGACAAGAATACAACAAAGTTCTAGAACTTGTAGAGATGCTTTCGCCAGCATTGAAGATAAGAGTCGAATATTTTAATAAAAATATTGATTTATTTGAATACTACCAGATTGATTCGATGATCCAAAAAGCGTTAGCCAAAAAGGTTTGGTTGAAATGTGGTGGTTATCTTATAATCGAGAGGACGGAAGCATTGACGGTCATTGATGTAAACACTGGAAAATATGTAGGCAGTAATAATTTGGAAGAAACTGTTCTAAAGACAAATCTTGATGCTGTCAGAGAAATTGCAAAACAGATAAGACTCCGTGATATAGGGGGTATTATAATCATTGACTTTATTGATATGCATGAATATGTACATCAGCAAAGGGTTATAGATGCCTTAAAGCATATATTAAAAAAAGATCGGACAAGAACTACTGTACTAGGCATGACCAACCTTGGGCTTATTGAAATGACAAGAAAAAAGGTGAGGGAAGGACTAGAATCCATGGTACTGTATAACTGTCCTTACTGTGAGGGGACCGGCAGCATTCTCTCCCCCGAATCAGTGGCAAGAAATGTTGAAAGGGAGATCAATAGATATTTTACCGAAACCATAGCAAGAGCAATTTTGGTGGAAGTTCACCCCTCGGTGGCTAGGGTTTTGCAGGGAGAAAATAACGATAACCTGACAAGGCTTGAGAGCACATACAACAAAAAGGTGGTGGTTAGAGCTTCCGGGGAGGTAAAACATGAAGAGATTAAAATAAAAGAAGTTGACATCGATTTTTCCATATGATAAAATATTTCGGTAGCCGCTCGGTAAGGGTTCTATAAATGTATTGGGGAGGTTTCCCGTTAATACTACCCTTATTGGCGAGACTTGGACAGGGAGGTGTTTTTATGTATGCTATAATTGAAACAGGCGGAAAGCAATACAAGGTGAATGAAGGAGATATTTTATTTGTAGAAAGGCTTGCTGACAAAGAAGGGGAGCCGGTAGTGTTTGACAGGGTCATTGCAGTGTCAAAGGAAGGCAGTATTGATTTTGGAAAACCTTTTGTTTCCGGAGCCACCGTTAATGCTAAGGTACTAGGCCATGGTAAGGACAAGAAAATTATTGTTTTCAAATATAAGCCTAAAAAAGGTTACAGAAGAAAGCAAGGTCACAGACAGCCATACACAAAGGTACAGATAGAAAAGATAAACGCATAGAGGGGATTACATCCCAATGTCTGGCCTACATTGATATAATAATACAGATGCTTACCACCCATAGGTAAGAAGGAACTGCGTATTGCAGCATGATATTTGGAAGCGTGGATATTATGTAGGGCTTGCACAAGGTGTATAAAGATGATTAAAATATGTATTATTAAAGATAATAGAAGCCTGATACGTGGGTTTACCGTTAAAGGGCATGCTGGGTATGCTGGAAGTGGAAATGATATAGTATGTGCTGCAATTTCCGCCCTTGCATATACAGCAGTAGGTGCGCTTTCCAAGTTTTCCGCTGTATGCGATTACGATGAAAGCCATGGATATATGAAATGCATCGTTTCAGACAATATTTCAGAAACTTTGAAGAGAAAAGCCAAAATAATTCTCGAGACTATTATATTGGGCTTTAAGCAAATAGAATCTGAGTACGGGGGATATGTATCGGTTTCAGATAAGGAGGTGTCAGCCGATGATTAAGGTAAATTTACAATTATTTGCTCAGAAAAAAGGGGTAGGTAGTTCTAGAAACGGACGTGATAGTAAGTCTAAAAGACTTGGAGTAAAAAGGGGTGACGGCCAGTTCGTAACGGCCGGTAATATCCTTGTCAGACAAAGGGGAACAAAAATTCACCCTGGTATCAACGTTGGTAGGGGAACCGATGATACATTGTTTGCCATGGCAGACGGGACGGTAAAGTTTTCTAGATTAGGTAAGGACAGGAAGCAAGTTAGTATTATAACGGCATAAAAGTAAAGAACTTAGATAAACCACGGATTTTAGGTTTTGATCTTTTATTTTAGTTTTAGGAATTTTAAATTATAGGTCCCGGTTGTGCCGGGACTAAATTTATGGAAAGATTGGGGAACCTAGGATTAATATTTTTATATATGGGAAGTAATAAGGACAGTACATTCCATGGAGTTGAATTATTATGTTTATAGATAATGCAAGAATACACATAAAGGCGGGAAACGGTGGGAATGGGGCCGTTTCCTTTCGCCGCGAAAAATACATAAATAGGGGTGGCCCAGACGGAGGAAATGGGGGTAGGGGCGGAAACGTTATTTTTGTAGCCGATGAGGGGCTTAGGACATTACGTGATTTTAGGTATAGGAGAAAATATACCGCTGAAGACGGGAAAAATGGCAGGGGTGCTAATTGCACGGGAAGAAACGGGAAGGATCTCATAATTAGGATTCCACCCGGAACCATAATAAAACATGAAGAGTCAGGTAGAATCTTTGCGGATCTTGTAAAGCCAGGACAACAAGTGGTTATAGCAAAGGGAGGCAAAGGGGGAATTGGCAACCAACATTTTGCATCCCCTACTAGACAGGTCCCCAGTTTTTCCAAGCCAGGTGCTCAGGGTGAAGAGCTTTTTGTGATACTAGAGCTCAAATTGTTAGCCGATGTAGGCTTAATAGGTTTTCCCAATGTCGGGAAATCTACGATTTTATCAAGGGTTACCGCCGCCCAACCCGAAATTTCAAACTATCATTTTACAACTATTACACCAAATTTGGGTGTCGTTAATACAGCTGCCGACACCGATTTTGTGATGGCGGATATACCAGGCATTATTGAGGGAGCGCACGAAGGTATTGGTCTTGGACATGAGTTTTTAAGGCATATAGAAAGAACAAAGCTTCTTATACATGTTGTCGATATTTCGGGATCTGAAGAAAGAGATCCGATAAAAGATTTTAAAACTATAAATGAGGAACTCAAAAAATTTAATCCTGTTCTAGCTACAAGACCCCAAATTATTGCTGCAAACAAAATGGATATTACAGGTGCGGAGGACAACCTTAAAGAATTCGAAGAAAATGTAAAATCGCAGGGATATGCGGTTTTCCCCATATCAGCGGCGATAAACAAAGGACTTGATAACCTTATTTACCATGTATCGCAAAGGCTTAAAGAGATTCCGGAGACGGTTTTGATCGAGGAGAAGGAAATTGGTGTGGTGTACACGGCCAATGAGGAACAGCCTTATACAATACGCAGGGAAAATCAGATTTATATAGTTGAAGGTTCTTGGATTAAAGGGTTGGTTGATTCCATAAATCTTAATAATTACGAATCACTGCAGTACTTCCAAAGGACAATAAGGAGAAAGGGCATTATTGATGATTTGGAAAAGGCGGGTATAGAAGAGGGTGATACGGTGAAAGTATATGAGCTGGAATTTGAATTTGTCGAGTAGGGAAAACCCCTAACAAAGATGACAGACCCCAAAGAAGGAGTATTGCAAATTAAAAAGTTGCACCATAGTACAAAATGTGATAAGGAGAGTCAATATGATTACAGGTAAACAGCGCAGCTACCTAAAAGGGCTTGCCAATTCTATACAGCCAATATTTCAGGTTGGTAAAGGTTTGCTAAATGATAATATGATAAACCAGTTTAATGAGGCACTAGAGGCGCGGGAAATGATAAAGGTTACCGTTCTTAAAAATGCCTTAGATAGTGTAGGGCAGATATGCCATGAGGCGGCACAGTTAACGGGAGCCGAGGTGGTACAGATTATAGGCAGTAGGTTTGTTTTATACAAAGAATCAAAAAACAATAAGGTAATTGAATTGCCCTAGAGATTTCCCAGGATACAAGGGAAGCGGGAACAGTAAAACCTATTAAATGAAGGAATTCCAACGAAAAAAAGTCATGATGTATTAGGATCTATCCTTTGTAAGAGATTCAATAATTTCACTATAAATTACGGGAGAATTCTTTTTCCAGTTTTCACATATATGGCGTGCATTGCTTTTGCTGCCTACCGACACCTTTAGATCTATAAGAGTAAAATTATCCTCTCTTACCTGACACGATACAACGTATTCGTTTTTATTCTCGGATGAATAATCGGCACTGATGGAGGTCTCACTTCTTATACTATTTCGTATATTCAGCATATTATTGTCTATGAGAACCTTAATTCCAGTAGGGATATGCCCTAGAAGACAACTAAGAGCATATTTTCCGGAGGGGGTAATGGTGTAATAAGTTTTGTTATCGGAAGTATCACAAAGTATATAATTTTGATTGCATAATTCACTGAGCATTTGTTGCAAAACAAAATAATTCATGAATTTATTACCGAGTATTATTTTGGTAACTTGAAGGTTGCTAATCCGTATGTTGACCTTATCAATAATATATAAAAGGATCAGTTTGTTTTCTGCAAGCACTTTGCCATCGCCGAGGCTCATTTTATATTCCCTCCAAAACAATAGTGTGGTCCTTATTGTATGTGTTTTATTTAGTAAGCTATTGGGTGTATTATAACATATCGAAGTAAAAGCTACAAACAGAGGAGAAAATAAAAATAGGTAAATTTATACCTCGTTAAAATTATTAACTTAGAGTAAAATTAAAGTATGCAATTTTTCAAAAAAATATGGGAAGAAGTTAAAAAACCCCTTCCCATAATCACGTCTTTCCTGTATATTGATTAGTTGAAAATACCATCAAATGAGGTGACG
>JAAZML010000170.1 GCA_012798835.1 Clostridium sp. | reverse complement strand
TTGAAATACTCCACGCTTTCGGGCATTGATAAATTAATATCCCCTACTCTTTTTTCCCATTGCTTAGCTTTGTAGGCGTGTTTATCGGCTTTATCTAAATTCTCCATAGCGTTTTCCATTCTTTTGTGATTTCGCTCAATCAACGCTCTATGTCTTTTTTCTGAATGGTGGCCGATCTTAATTGGCTCCGCCAACACGAGAAATTCTTTTCCCTCATTTGATGCTTCCCTGAACATATCGCTTTTCTTCTCCGCTAATTCTGCCCACTTCTCGTATCTCTCCGCTTTTCGTTTAGCTCTCTCTTGTAAGTTGTATCCATCAGCACGAGTAATGGAATAGTAATAAAAACCATCTTTTTCATATATTAGGTTGTGTACAATGCTTTCGTTTACATTTCCGTATCTATTCTCAACATTAATCACATCATCTTTTTGATGTTCTTCTTCACACTTTGCAAGCCACACGTTTGGGCAATACTTTACATAAGTTGCTGTTTTGTTTGTTGTCATAATTTTACTTATCCGTTAATTATTAAAACATTGATAGCGTTAGGCATTCTGAAACACTTTTGAAATTCGCAAATTTCAGCATCGATCTTATTAGCTAACCAAGTTGATAGTTCGATTGCATTTTCTCTGATAACTCTTGCGTGTGATTTAGGTACCCAAGTTTTCCAAGCCTTTTCAGCTCCGCTGTTCATGTGGTTGTAGGTTGCTGCGATTTGTAACGCTTTTTCTGTCTCTTTTAAAACTGTTGCTAAGATTATTGTTTTCATTGCTCTTGCTTTTTTACTGGTTTATGTTTTATTGTTTCATCTTCTTAGTATTACAAAGATACAAAACATTTTTGTTATACCAAAATAAAAGCGGACTATTATGTTAAATAATCGATTATTTACAGTTAAAGAATATTAATAGCCGATTATCCCCTCATATTATTTCGTCAAGTCAATAAACTCCGTGAGTAGCTCATCTTTTTTATTGAGCTGTCTATATTTCTTTGGCTCAACGGTTCCCTTTGTTATGAAGCTGTGTATCTGCACCCCCCTTTTTTGTCCTTGCCTTGTAAGCCTTGCGCTGGCTTGCTTATATAGCTCCAGATCAAATGGCAACGAACTCCAAACCATTAACCTACATCCTGAATTATGGAGTGACAAACCATGTCCTGCACTTGCGGGGTGGAGAAGTAAAACATCAACCTCTCTTTCATTCCACTTATTTAAAAAATCTTTGTCATGTGTTCCTGAAATAGTTACTCCTTGCTTTTTTAGCTTCTCCGTTAACCAGTCCTTTTCCTCTGTGAAGGCATAAAATACAACTACTTGCTCACCCTCATTTACCGCTCGAACGACAAACTCTGTTACTTCATCTAATTTTGTTGAGTGTTCACTTCTTACAGCTCTGTTATATTTGCCCTCGTCAACATAAACAAACCCGTTGCATAGCGTTTGGAGTTTAGCGAATTTCTGTGCCTCCGTAAACGCCACCACTTCATCATTCAACTGAACCGCCAACATCGTGTTGAGCCTTAAATATTCGTTCATTTCTTCGGTAGTTAATTTAACCATGTGCTCAATGTACGATACTTCGGGTATCTCCAGATAATCCTTGCTGTCAAGCGTGAATATCGATGGTCGCACCTTCGCTATTAATTGCTCTAATGGTGTTATAAGCTTCCATTTTTGAAACTGCAAGCCACTACCAGCCAGCACATCCCTGAAGTGCCTTGCCCTCCATCTATAAAACATATTATTGCGCTCCTTTTTAGGTAGTTCATTGCCATATCCAACGGCTAAAAATTGCCCGTACACGTCAATAGCGGAGTTGGTAATCAATGTGCCTGTCAACCCTATACGTTGGTTCGCCTTGATATTATAAATCGCTTCGGAGCGTTTTGATGCGTGATTTTTGAAAGATGTTAGCTCGTCCATC
>JAAZML010000167.1 GCA_012798835.1 Clostridium sp. | reverse complement strand
TAGTATTTTTCAATCGAGTTAGATAATTTTATAAACAGGATACATTCCTAGGTATATGTTAGTACTAGATGAGAAGTTATAAGTTCAATATAAAATATTTTGTGTCATACCCTTGACACGAGAGGGTTCTGGTAAGACCCTGACTTCCTTTAAAGCGGCAGTCCTAGCTACTGAAATACCAACTATAGACAAGGTTATCTTTGTAGTTGATAGAAAAGACCTAGACTATCAAACCATGAAGGAATATGATCGCTTTGAAAAAGGTGCAGCCAATGGCAATGCATCAACTAGGGTACTTCAAAGGCAACTAGAAAATAAAAATCAGAATGGTGGTTATGAGGACTATAAAATAATTGTTACTACTATTCAAAAGTTAGATGTCTTTATCAAGAAAAACAAGAAACATGATATTTATAAAAAGCATGTGGTCCTAGTTTTTGATGAATGTCATAGGTCCCAATTTGGTAATATGCACAAGGCAATCATTAAAAACTTTAGGAATTATCATATATTTGGTTTTACAGGTACCCCAATATTTGCGGTCAATGCACCTTCAGGGGTAAATCCTAGTTTCTCTACTACTGGGCAGGTTTTTGGAGAAAAGCTCCACACCTACACCATAGTAGATGCTATAAATGACGGAAATGTCCTCCCCTTTAGGATAGACTTTATTAATACCATAAAGACTCCGACTCATATAGAAGATGAAAAAGTTTATGCCATAGACAGGGAGAAGGCCCTAGCTGCACCAGAGAGAATATCTGAAGTTGTTTCCTATATAATAAATCACTTTGATCAAAAGACAAAAAGACAGTCCTTTTATTCTTTTACAGCCAAGTGGGAGGAAAGAGAAAAAGGCAGTCATAAAATCATAGAAAAAAGAGAAAAAAGGCGGGTGGCAGGCTTTAACTCTATTTTCGCAGTTGCCTCTATTCCCATGGCTATTAAATATTATAGTGAGTTTAAGAAGCAAATAGAGGAAAATAATAAAGACTTAAGAATAGCCACAATATTTTCCTTTGCTCCCAATGAAGAAGAAATAGACGGTATTTTAGCTGATGAAAACTTAAATGCAGAGAACTTAGATCAATCATCTAGGGACTTTTTAGAATCAGCTATAAAAGATTACAATAAAAATTTTTCTACTAACTTTGATACTTCTACAGATAAGTTTCAAAACTACTATAAGGACCTATCCCTTAGGGTTAAAAATAGAGAGGTAGATATTCTTATAGTGGTTAATATGTTCCTAACAGGCTTCGATGCAACTACTCTTAACACTCTTTGGGTAGATAAAAACCTAAGACAACATGGTCTAATACAGGCATTTTCAAGGACCAATAGGATCTTGAATTCTGTAAAATCCTTTGGAAATATAGTTTGCTTTAGGGACCTAAAAGAAGAAACTGATAAAGCTATAGCCCTTTTTGGTGATAAGGATGCAGGAGGAATAGTCCTTCTTAAAACCTATGAAGAATACTATGAAGGCTTTGATAAGGATGGTAAGTATCAAGCAGGCTACAAGGAGCTAGTGGGTGAGCTAAAGATAAAATATCCACTAGGACAAGCTATTGTGGGCGAGTCTAATCAAAAAGATTTTATAAGATTATTTGGTAAAATATTAAAGGTTAGAAATATACTAACTTCTTTTGATGAGTTTGAAAGTGACAGTCTTCTAGAAGAAAGGGATCTTCAAGACTATCAAAGTATTTACATTGACCTTTACCAAGATTTCAAGAAAGAGCAAACAGGTGATAAGGAAAATATAAATGATGATATTATATTTGAGATGGAGCTTATTAGGCAGATAGAAGTTAACATAGATTATATTCTTATGTTAGTTGCTAAGTATAGGGATTCAAATTGTAAGGACAAGGATATTTTAACCACTATTGATAAGGCCATAAATTCATCCATAGAGCTTAGGAGCAAAAAAGACCTTATTGAAAGATTTATAGACCAAGTTAATGTTTCAACTGAAGTTGATGAGGAATGGAGAGCATTTTTAAATAAAAACAAAGAAAAAGATATGGGTAAGCTTATAAAAGAAGAAAACCTTAAAGAAGATGAGGCCAGAAGATTTATTGACAACTCCTTTAGGGATGGACTTATGAAGACAACAGGGACCGATATTGATAGGATAATGCCACCTGTATCAAGGTTTGCTTCTAATTCTAGAACAATTAAAAAACAGACCATAATTGACAAGCTTCTAGCTTTCTTTGAGAGGTATTTTGGTCTATTATAACCATTCTTATTAGATAATCATAAGGAATTATAACAAAAAGAAAGACCACACCAGAGGCTTATCCTCCAATGTGGTCCTTCCCGTGCTAACCTTTAAAGCTACTCACCTAAGTTTTCATTCAATCCCTATGTGAAAGCTCCTAAATTGCCTCTCTTTTTTAAAACGATTAAATAGGCGATCCTATTTGCAGTTCTTAAATCAATGCCCCAATATTCACTTTGCACTTTATTGTCGGTGCTTTTGATGATATAATATAATTGGACAAAAACGGTTTATTTTATTTTTATAAATAATTAAATAAGGGAGGAATTATTTTGATAATCAAAAGGATTTCATGTATTGCTTTGACACTTATTATGTTGACTGTGTTGATGGTTCCGTCGGGGGACGTGGCTGCTGCGGGGGTAACCCAAATGGTACATAATTATGCAGAAGCACTTCAAAAGGCAATCTATTTTTATGAATGTCAGCAGGCAGGTCCTCTTCCTGATTGGAATCGCGTCGAATGGCGCGGTGATGCAACAATGGGTGACGAGGTATTGGGCGGATGGTATGATGCTGGTGACCATGTTAAGTTTAATTTACCCATGGCATATTCGGCGGCGATGCTAGGATGGGCTCTTTATGAGTACGGTGATGGTATAGAGGCCTTTGGTCAAAGGGAATACCTTGAAAGAAATCTTGAATTTGTGCTCGATTACCTTGTGGCCTGTGACAGGGGAGATAGTGTGGTTTATCAGATAGGCGAAGGGAATCGTGACCACAAATGGTGGGGTTCTGCCGAGGTTATTGAAAAGGAAATGGAAAGGCCATATTATACAGGGAAGGGTTCTTGCGTTACGGGTCAGATGGCTGCAGCCCTTGCTGTGGGCTCCATCGTTTTGGAAGATAATACATATCTTAAGCATGCTAAAAGTCTTTTTGAACTTGCTGATACTACAAGAAGCGATAGTACCTATACAGAGGCAGATGGGTTTTACAGCTCCCATAGTGGGTTTTGGGATGAACTTATGTGGGCAGCAACTTGGCTGTACCTTGCAACCGATGATGAGCAATATCTACAAAAGGCCGAATCCTATATCCCAAAGCTAAATCGTCAAAATCAGACCACCGATATAGAATATCAATGGGCACATTGTTGGGATGATTGCCATTACGGGACAATGATTTTACTTGCAAGGGCTACCGGAAAAGAGGAATACCATGAATTTGCACAAAAACATTTAGATTGGTGGACACCCCAAGGTTATAACGGCAAGAGTGTAAGCTTTACTCCTGGTGGATTAGCGCATTTGGATTCATGGGGTCCTTTGAGATACTCAATGAATGCTTCGTTTTTAGCATTGGTGTACTCGGATATTGTAACCGACACAAGCCTAAAACAAAAGTATTTTAATTTTGCCCAAAGCCAAGTTGACTACGCATTGGGTTCGAATCCAGAAAAGAGGAGTTATGTAGTAGGGTTTGGAGAAAATCCACCTAAAAGGCCGCACCATAGGACTGCACACGGTACGTGGCTGGATAAAAGGGAAATCCCAGAAGAACACAGACATATACTTTACGGTGCTTTGGTAGGAGGACCCGGAAAAAATGATAAATATGTAGATGATATAGAAGACTATGTACAAAATGAGGTTGCAACTGATTATAATGCTGCTTTTGTAGGTGTTCTTTGCAGAATGGTTTCAGACTACGGTGGTCGTGTCCTAGAAGATTTTCCATTGCCCGAGGAAAGGGACGATGAATTTTTCGTAGAAGCATGCATAAATCAGGCGGGCACCCATTATACAGAAATAAAGGCGCTTCTTAACAATCGTTCTAGTTGGCCGGCAAGACTTATAAAGGATCTTTCATACAATTATTATGTCGATTTAACCGAGGTTTTTGAAGCCGGTTACGGGGCTGAAGATATTACAATAACGAAGGGGTATTGTGAAACTGGAATGGACGCAGAAATATCGCCGCTTATCCATCTGAAGGATAATATTTATTATATAAAAATAACCTACGCAGATGGGACGGCTATTTGCCCGATTGGGCAGTCGGAATACGCTGCAGAACTTCAGTTTAGAATTTCCGTACCCCATGATACAAGTTTTTGGGATCCAACCAACGACTTTTCATACAATGGTCTTGAAAAAAATGATTTGATTAAGACCCCATATATCCCTGTCTACGATGGAGCAACAAGGATTTTTGGAGAAGAACCGGGGGGTGGTTCAATAGAACCCACACCGGTGCCGTCACCAGGAGGAAATGTTTTATTAGGCGATATAAATGGCGATAAGGTTATAGATTGTTTGGATCTTACTGTTATGAAAAGATATGTTTTAAAAATGTTGACTGATTTGACATCTGAACAATTTACTGCGGGTGATATAAACGGGGATGGCAGAATAGACGTGTTGGATGTAATGCTTTTAAAAAGGATACTTCTTGAGAAATAAATACATTGTGAGCGATATTGCTTTTGATTGTATGCTAGAAAAGGTGGCAAAATACTATAATGATTAGCCTTGGGTATAGTTTGACACGCCAAATTATTCAGGTTATAATGATTTATGGTTTTGCCGCCGTGCTTTATCTTGGCAAATTAAGATATGTGGCGGGTATTGTATATTGCGGGTATTGTATAGTTTTTTTATACGGGATTCGTAATTGATTTTCTTAACGGAATTTAGGAGGAAAACAGATGGATACAAAAGAGAAAAGAAATCAGGGGGAAATGGAGACCCGCAGCGAAAGATTGTATTCCAACTTTATACAGGATTTCATTGATGAGGACACCAAAAATAATAGGTTTGGCAAGGGGATACATACAAGATTCCCACCTGAGCCGAATGGATATCTTCATATCGGACATGCAAAATCAATTTGTCTGAACTTTGGTATAGCTGCTCAAAACAACGGATTGTGCAACCTAAGGTTTGATGATACCAATCCAATTAAGGAAGATATCGAATATGTTAAATCAATTAAGGAAGATATAAAATGGTTAGGATTTGATTGGGAAGATAGGTTGTTTTATGCATCGGATTATTTTGATGAATTTTATGAATATGCAATAAGGCTCATTAAAATGGAAAAGGCCTATGTATGCGATCTGACCGCCGATGAAATTAGACAGCACAGGGGTAACCTTACTGAACCAGGCACCGATAGCCCCTATCGAAATAGGAGTATCGGGGAGAACTTGGAACTATTCAAAAAAATGGAGAACGGGGAGTTTGAAGAGGGTTCTAGGGTACTTAGAGCAAAAATCGATATGTCATCACCCAATCTAAATATGCGTGATCCCGTTATTTATAGGATAACTAAGGCAGAACATCACAGGACAGGCAGCAAATGGTGCATTTACCCAATGTATGACTATGCTCATCCCCTTTCCGATTCCCTGGAAGGAATAACGCATTCTATATGCACATTAGAATTTGAGGATCATAGGCCTTTATACGATTGGTTTATTGAGACTTTAGACATGGAATGTAAGACGAGGCAGATTGAGTTTGCCCGATTGAATTTAAGTTATACGGTTATGAGCAAGAGAAGACTTTTAAGACTGGTGGATAAGGGGTATGTTGAGGGTTGGGATGATCCAAGAATGCCTACAATATCAGGTTTTAGAAGAAGGGGCTATACTCCAAGTTCCATAAAAGATTTTTGTTCCCGGATAGGTGTTGCAAAAAACAATAGCGTAGTAGATATTGCGCTTTTAGAGCATTGCCTAAGGGAGGAACTAAACCAAAAAGCAATGAGGGTTATGGCTGTGTTGCGGCCGCTAGAGGTGGTTATAGACAATTACCCCGAAGATAAGGTTGAATATTTTGATGTCCAGAACAATCCAGAGGATCCTTCTTCCGGCACAAGGCGGGTTCCTTTTTCTAAGACAATCTATATAGAAAGAGATGATTTTTGCGAAAATCCACCAAAGAAATATTTTCGACTAAAACCCGGGGGTGAGGTAAGACTCAAAAGTGCTTATTTTATTAAGTGTGTGAACATTGTAAAAGACAGTGCAACAGGCGAAATTATAAGGTTACACTGTACTTATGATCCGGAGTCTAGAGGCGGGAATTCCCCCGATGGCCGAAAGGTGAGGGGTACCGTACAATGGGTATCAGCGGAGCATGCTGTTGATGCAGAAGTTAGGCTATACGACAATTTATTTAGCCATCCCAATCCTGGTGCTGAAGAAGGTGTGGATTTTATCGATCAAATAAACCATGATTCCTTAGAGGTGCTTAGAAATTGCAAGATCGAACCCTATCTTAAAGATTCAAAGCCCGAGGATAAGTTACAATTTATGAGATTAGGATATTTTTGTGTTGACAGTAAAGATTCAAAGGAAAACGCACTGGTGTTCAACAGAACGGTTTCATTAAAGGATACATGGGCTAAGATATCAAAAAAGGGTTAATTCTATGTATTTATAGGCTTTAATTAATAAGGGATAAAACATCATATACTTGGCGTCAAAAAATTTATAGTATATTAAAAAATCAAGGTGGGGAATCACCTTGATTTTTTAATGGGCGAAGATTTTATTACATGGGGATTATAAAAGTCAATATGAGAAAAACTCATAAATTCTGGTCCAATCAAAGGTTTTACCAGGGGGGATATCGATGTCCACAAATACCTCCGGGCTTATAACATGAGTTGTCCCCCATACAGCCACCTTTGCAATGGTGAATTTACTGTATTCTTTTACCCCAGCCCTTTCGGGTTCAAATAGAAGCTCCCAATGATGTTGCTTTTTATTCTTAAAGCCCCCTATGCAGCATTTAAAATCCTTCTTAGGGGTATCACTCCAACGGATTTCATGGCCGCTTACAGACATAATATTAGGTTTTGTATCTGGTTCTATATCGTAGGGGAATCGGAGTAAATAACCAGAACCTACTTTATTGTTATTTATAGCAAAAAAATTATGGCAATATTCTTCTGTTTTTATGGATTTAGTACCGGTGTTTTCAATATGATAATGTATGGATAGCCTGTTATTATCAAGGGTAATTTCCTTAACCATTTTAATGGCATAACCGTTGCATTCGATTGGTGGGATCTCAAATTTACTGCTGGTGGAATCCGATATGATTCTAACTGGGAAAGGCGTAACCTCATATTTATTGAAAAAGAAATATTCCGAATGATCGTACCGTGTTAAAAGGCCTACCCCAATCTTTGGGAATTGACCTCCAGGTTTTGCATCATTATAGCCTACGGGTGTATCAATACCGAATTCGTTGCAAAGACCAAAGCCACCAGAACCTTCTCCGGGTATAAGGGATTCGGGCACACAAAAAGAATGTTTGTTATCAAGGATGACTTTAGTAATAAAACCTGTCCAATCGAATCGTGAACCGTTGTAGACCATACCGGGTCTTGCGATTTCCACACACAACCTGTCGTTCTTTAATTCTATATACTTGTTTAATGAATTATCCATGGGGTACTCCTCCTGTAAAATAATTTATCTGAGTGTATTTTCTTTTGTTTTTTTATCATACAGTACCTCGCTTGCTGCATCTAATTTTTTATCAAACCTTTGGTATACATAAGATATAGCTACAAACACAAGGCCAAAAATAAAATATGATAATATTCTATAACCCTGCGACGAAAATGCCAAGTCTACAAGGAATAATTTTGCAACGGATAGCATAGATAAGCCAAGCCCAAAGCGCCTTGTGAGCATGTACCGTTTTGTAAACCCAAAGATTATCCAAAGGAGTGCAGTGACAATATAGATAATGCTTATTACCATATTATTAAATGCTAGACCGTACTGTGTTATAAGGTTTTGCGTAAGGATTATCACAAAATAAAGGGATATAAATAGGGGATACCACTCTATACCCAGTTTTTTTGAGGTTACAAAATACAATATAAGATCCCTCATGGCTAAAAGAGATATTAAAGTTATTGTTATAAGTTCGATAGTTCCTATGGTAGCCACAATCATTGGTACCTTATTTAATTGACCCGATACAGGAGACGAAATATTTAATCCCAAAAACAAAAATAATGAGAACATATAGATGAAAGAAGAAATAGCCCTAACACCACTATCGTTTAAAATTTTTATTCTTGGGATGGTATATGCAACTATATAGCTAGCTAAAAGAAAAGCAGCAAAAATCAAATAGTCTGCATTGAAATTGCTTTCTAGAAGCCTTTCTTTCAGCCATGGAGATAACTCCGCTAGCAACATGTAAAGGGAAACCAGCCATATATTTATTAAAGTACAGTACTTGAAAGATTTTATCAAACCGCCCGATAAATTTTTCTTATATGCAAGTGTAGCCAAAATAACAATGCTTCCCAGTGTTATTGAAAAATACTTGAAGGTAAAGAGGTAAGCATAAATGTTTGTTATATCAAAAAGCACAAAGGAAAAAAGACAGAGCAATGATATAACAAAGCCAGCTTTTTTAAAGGCCTTACGCTCTTTATATATTCCATAAGACAAGAGGGCTACCCCTTCAATCAGCCAGCCTAAAGAAAGCCACATTTTTTCGAATTGGAAGGGAATTATGAGAATAAAGAATGTAATTCCCGTTATATAAAAAAGTGCAGCGGCCTTCTTTCCTTCTTTTATACTTTTTGCAACGAAGCGGCCCGATAAAAGGTATATAATAGAGAAAACAAGAGCAATAAAGCCCGCAAATTTCCCCAAATCTGAGATATAAAACATGAAATACAAAAACACACTGCTTATAAAAGTATTAAATGCCAAAAGGGTAATATCCCCACCTTTAAATTTAATCTTTTTCATATAGGTGCCGGATAAGGGTATCAGTGTATATATTAAAAATGAAAATAAAACATAGACTATTGCTATGATGCTATCGGAAGAGAAGAAAGGACTAAATATATTTCCTTCCAATAAAATTGAGGATATATAAAGGCAACTTACAAAATTAAGGAAAAAGCCTATGTATGCGGTTACCATCCATTTTTTATTCACAGATATAACCAGAGCCAATATATTAAGTATAATAAAATAAACCATTGCACCGTAAACCATTGTTGTATTGCCCGCTATAGAAAATATAGGCAGGTAACCCCCAATCATGGCGAAGATAGAAACAGTTTGGGAATTATAGCGTTGTGAAAGAACAAAGGCTCCAGCGGTTATAAAAACACATAGTAAAAGAGCGGGATATGTTCCAAGTATATTAAACTGAAAATAACTTAGGGAAAGAGCCACATAAGAGATTGCAACTCCCCCTCCTGTGATGCCCAGCGAAAAAACATTTGGTTTCCTTCTGTTTAATAATTCCCCTATAATAAGAAGAATAATCCCGATGGAGAAGGAGAAAATGCTTTTCATGGTATCGGGAAGTCTAAAGTATGTGTATTGGGAGGCTGTTATTACACCTATAACAAGGAGTAAAATGCCCAGCTTATTAACCAGGCTAAGTCCTATTAGAGATTCGACATTGTTTTGGTTTGCTCGAGACCGGATTTCCTCTTGCGTGACACGTTCTTGCTTTAATCTTGATAATTCGGCATTTCTATGTTGACCATAGGCTTGGGTTTGCTCAATAATATCCTCGCGGGCCTTTGTTATCTTTATGTGGGTCTGTTTTTTTAGTTCTTCAAGGCGTAAAAAAATTTCATCCTCGATATTCACACGATTTTTTTTCAATACACCTGCCATCTCATCTATTCGTTTTTTAATTGATATCTCTAAATTTGTTAGTCGGTTTACTTCTCCCTCATAATTCGAGCGATAATATATATCTATTCTTTTTTTTGCTGCACCCAACGCCTGGAGTTTTTCGTTATAAAACTGCTCATATAATATTGTCTTTAGTTTTTTATTTTCCTCGGATAATTCTGTGCTGTCAATTTCTTTTTTGGTCAAAGATTCTTGGCATTTAGTAAGTTTGGTTTCAAGTTCCTGATTTTTAACAAACAGATCACTAGCTTCTATACTTTCAACTTCCCTTTCCAATTCGGCGATGGTTGTTTTTTGTTTTGCTAGCAAAGCTTTTAAATCAGAGACTACAGACATAGGTAATTCCTCCCCCGCAGGCTAGAATTTACGTTCACAGAGCAATTTCAAAAAAGTACCTTGCAACATATTTTATCATATACTACCATACCAATTCAAGATCATAAAATAACCTTAATGGAAATTGCCTAAAAAGGAGGAAACCCTTTATGCTTTGTGATAAAATAAAATTTAAAATGTGAAGTTTTTAATAAAGAAATTATGTTGTTTACATTATAAAAGTATAATTTGAGGTGTATGGAATAAAGCAGTATATGATTTTATACACAGGTGTTTCATGGTAAGTATCAAATTTTGCAGACGGGAGGCATCAGTTTTGAGTGATAGATTTGTAAAGAACAAAGGGCTAATCTACACAATTAAGGATGGAGTGGAATTTATACAGTTTAGTAATTTAAAGAAATATGAGAACATAATAAACCATGCTTTTACCACGAGGCACGGAGGGGTAAGCAAAAATGAATATGAATCCTTGAATATGTCTTTTGCTAAAAAAGATGAAAAGGAGAATGTTTGGGAAAACTATAAGAGGGTGGCAAACGCCTTGGAAATTAGTATGGAGGACATGGTTTTTTCAGATCAGATTCACGAAAATGAAATTAGGGTGGTTGAAAATGGAGATAGGGGTAAGGGGATTTTAAAAAAGAGCGATATAAGGGGCTGTGACGGTCTTGTTACTAATCAAAAGAATACGGCCCTAGTTACATTTTATGCTGATTGTGTACCTGTTTTTTTATTTGATCCGGTAGAGACTGTAATAGGTGTTGTCCATTCTGGCTGGAGGGGTACAGCAAAACAGATATCACGCAATGCGGTAAGAAAAATGAGGGATGTATTTTTTTGCAAGCCACAAAACATACTTGCTGCAATAGGGCCGTCGATCGGCAGGTGTTGCTTTGAGGTAGGGGATGAGGTTTTTGAAAGTTTTCAGAATAATGTAGATTACAGTGCAAAATACTGCAAAAGGGTGGATCAAAGGTGGCATATAGATCTTCCTGCCATAATTAAAAGAGGCCTTATAGAAGAGGGAATGCGCATAGAAAACATTGTACTGTGTGATGTATGTACTCAGTGCAACAGGGATATGTTTTTTTCTCACCGGGGCGATAAGGGACAAACAGGTATATCTGCGGGTATTATGGTCATTAATGGATAGAGGTATTTTGGTCTATATTTGCTAAAACTATGGAGGGATGAGTCTTGAAAAAGGGATTGTTTCTTGTTTCCCTAATTATAATTACAGCTATGTTCTCTGGGTGTAATATAGATTTGGGAGGGCTATTGGAACAGAATAGGGATGAAGATTATAGTTTTTTAGATGGAAGTATTGATGATGTGTTGGATACTGGGCCGGTCAAGGGTGGGACCTTAAATTTGTTTTCAACAATTCCCGACACACTAAACCCGATATTTACCGCTAATGCATTTATAAAGGATTATTCTTGTTTTGTGTACGAAGGTCTTATTAAGCTGGATGAAAAACAAAGACCCATACCGGTCTTGGCCAAAAACTGGGAAGTATCTGATACAGGACTGATCTGGACATTTCATCTAAGAAGTGATGTATATTGGCACGATAATATACCTTTTACAGCAGAAGATGTAGAGTTTACAGCAGGCGTTATTGCGGGGGCTGGCCTTGATAGCTCATATTTTACTATCTTTGAAAATATCGCAAGATTTACTGCATTAGATTCCCAGACCTTTGAAATTGAGCTCCATACCCCCAATTCTTTCACCCCCGGGCTGATGACCTTTCCCATAATACCGAAGCATTATTATATGGGGGAGAATATTGAGATTTCTCCCAAGAATAACACACCCATTGGTACGGGCCCCTATAAGTTTGTAGAATATAGGGAAGACGAATATATAAGGCTTCAAAGCAATAGGGATTGGTGGAACAGTAATAAAAAGGGGGAAGGTGAACCCGATCTTCCACATATCGAAGAAATTAATATCAAGGTCTATACAAAGGGTAGTTCGTATATAAATGCTTTTCAAGCAGGGGAAATAGATATAATTGAGGCCGACAAAAACAATTGGTATAGTTACAGCGGAAGAACAGATGTAATTTTAAAAAAATATGTAAGCAATAGATTCGAATTTGTTGCTTTCAACCTGTCAAATAAGATATTAGAAGATAAAGAGGTAAGAAGGGCCATATCTTTGGCGATAGACAGAAATAAAATAATAAATGATATTATGCCCGGTGGTGCAGTAATGGCCGATCTGCCCATAATACCCGATACATTTATGTATGATACAAATACAATATCCTACGAAAAGGATATAGAAGAATCAAAAAATATTCTTTCGGAAAGTGGATGGAAGGAACGGGGGGGGTTGTTGTACAAAAGGATAAACGGAATCAATACTTCCCTGACACTGGAACTATTAGTAAACACAGACAATGGGTTTAGGCTGGAAATGGCAGAGGAGATAAAAAGGCAACTTGAGGAGATAGGTGTTATTTTAAATATTTCTGCGGTGGGCTGGGAGCAGGTGCTAGATAAAATCAAAACACACAAATTTGATATGGTATTGACCGGCTGTACGGTAACTTCGATACCGGATATATCATTTTTGTATTCATCTTCTGAGATAGGGATAGGCATTAATATTGCAGGATACAGTGAGCAGGTTGTTGATAACTATTTAGAACGGATTTTAAAGGAGAACGATCCGGCAATGAAAAAGGCCTATTTTATTAATATGAAGGAAACTATAACCGGGGATATCCCATATATCGGGCTTTTCTTCTATTATGATGCCATTGTATACAGTAAAAGGGTTAGGGGGAAATTTGGCCCCAGTGCATGGAATAAATACGAAGATTTTACAAGATGGTATATACCTGATATTGGGTAGCCCCTTTAAAGTCAACTTTGTATGCATATTACTTTTTTGCAAACGGCTATAAACATCTTTACAATACATGGTTGGATGTTTATAATATACTTGCTGTTACTAAAAACATGAAAGGTTAGTTGGGTATGATTTGGATAATAATAATTTCAGTGATTATAGCTTTGGATCAAATTGTAAAGTTTGTAGTAATTGAAAATATTAAGCTGGGTGGCTCAATTACTATAATCAAAGGTTTTTTGTATTTTACCCATTGGCGAAATACCGGGGCGGCTTGGGGAATTATGCAAGATGGGAAATATATACTTATACCCGTCTCCATAATACTTATTGTAGTTATGCTAATTTTTATGATCCGTAATAATGATAGACTTCTGAGGGTTGCCATGAGCATGATTATTGGTGGTGCGTTGGGCAACCTTATAGATAGGGTGTTACGTTCCGGTGGCGTAGTTGATTTTCTTGATTTTAGATTTTGGGGTTATCACTTTCCTACCTTTAATGTAGCTGATTCTTTTATAGTAATAGGTACAATGATATTAATCTTTTGTGTGATGTTTACCCATAAAAGTGAAAAACCCTTGCAAGAAGGTGATAATGAGTCATGCAAGAACTAAGATTTAATTGCAAAGATTATGGTGGGCGAATTGATTCCTGGCTTTTGGAAAGACTCCAAAACTGTTCGAGGACATATATTAAAAAACTTGCGGATGGGGAAATGCTATTAGTAAATGGACAGGTTATAAAACCAAGTTATAAACTAAAACCCGGAGATAATGTACTATTAAGGATGCCCAAACCCATATCCAAAGTGCCAGGTGCCGAGAATATAAAAATTCCTGTATTATATGAAGATCAGGATATACTTGTGATAGACAAACCCAAGGGGATGGTTGTGCATCCAGCCCACGGGAACAGTTCGGGTACCTTGGTAAATGCTCTTTTGGGTTATTGTGGGGAAGAGTTGTCAGATATAAATGGTGTCACAAGGCCCGGGATTGTACATAGGATAGATAAGGATACTTCCGGAGTTTTGGTGGTAGCGAAAAATAATACGGCGCATAAAAGATTATCCGAAGATTTGAAGAATAGGGATGTAGAAAGACTTTATGTGGCTTTGGTTTATGGTACAATTGCTGAAGACAGGGGGAAGATAGATGCCCCAATAGGCAGACATCCTAAACATAGGAAACGTATGGCTGTTAATACAGTCAACGGAAAGCAATCTATAACGTATTTTAAGGTACTCGAAAGATTTAAAAATGCAACTTATTTGCAGCTTGTTTTGGAAACCGGCAGAACTCACCAAATACGGGTTCATATGTCCTACATAGGCCACCCCGTTATTGGGGATGTCGTCTATGGTAGGAAAAAGGATATATACAAAACCAATGGACAGGTACTCCATGCTAGAAGGCTTGGATTTACCCATCCCATAAAAGGGGTATATATGGAGTTTGAATCCCCCCTGCCCAAGTATTTCGAAAGACTTCTATTAGAATTCCGCTAGGCTTATACAGAGTACACCGTCAAAATACCTGTATTAGAAAAACTATATAATTCTTTTAATTATCTTTGATTTATGCTATAATACAACCAGCATATTACACTATAGGGGGAAAGCAAATGAAACATATTAAAGTATTAAATGGTTCAACATTGAAAGAGAGCCTAAAAAAAGGTGGATGTGGTGAGTGTCAAACTTCTTGCCAGTCCGCATGTAAGACTTCCTGCACTGTAGCCAACCAAAGCTGTGAAAAGAAATAATCTTTTTACATAGTAATGTCTTCAAAAACATATTTGGTGTTGTATTTGTGAAGGGGAATTACAAAATGTATTAGGGTGTATTATACCTTTTAGCTGATATTAGCAAAAATGAGAAGCGAGAAGAAAATCTCGCTCTTCATTTTTATACTGCCAGGGTATAAAGTAGCTCTACCAAATTAAGGTGATGGTAGAAAATCTTTGTTCCAATACTTTTAAGGTAGAGTTTCACCTCTAATTGCATTGCAAGCACTTAATTTAAATAGGGAAGTGGGAATAGTAATGATACACAAGTTTTCACTATTTGGCACCAATATTGTAGTGGATGTCAATAGCGGTGCTGTACATGTAGTGGATGATGTAACCTTTGATATACTGGATTATTATCAAAAGCTCCATACAGGAGAAATCAAGAAAAAATTATCAACTAAACATGAAGAAAAGGATATAGCGGAAGCACTGGGGGAAATTAAAAGTCTTGAGGAGAATGGTCTTCTATATTCCGAGGATACTTACAAAAAGCATATTATTAAGGATAAAAGGGAGCCCGTAGTAAAGGCGCTGTGTCTGCATATATGTCATGATTGTAACCTAAGGTGCAAGTATTGCTTTGCATCCACCGGGGATTTCGGTGGCGAAAGGACAATGATGAGTTTAGATGTAGGAAAAAAAGCTATTGACTTTTTGCTCGAAAATTCTCAGGGGCGGCGGAACCTCGAGATTGACTTCTTCGGCGGCGAGCCTACAATGAATTTCGATGTAGTAAAAGGGATTGTTGAATACGCCCAGGGTTTGGAAAAAAAGCACGATAAAAATTTTAGATTTACACTCACAACAAATGGGCTGCTTTTAGATGAAGAAAAAATAAAATATATAAATGAAAACATGTGTAATGTTGTGCTGAGCATCGATGGCCGTAAGGATGTTAATGATAAAATGCGTTGCAGGGTCGATGGCACTGGGTGCTACGACAACATACTTCCAAAATACAAACGGATAGCGGAGTTAAGGGAGCAGGATAACTATTATGTAAGGGGAACTTTTACGAGGGAGAATTTAGACTTTTCTAACGATGTAATTCACTTAGCCGATCAGGGTTTTAAACAAATATCGGTGGAACCCGTAGTTGTACCCGAGGGATGTGGTTTTGATCTTAGAAAAGAAGATCTTTCAAAGCTATACAAAGAATACGAAACACTTGCCTGGGAATGTGTAAAAAGAGATAAGGAGGGCAAGTGGTTTAATTTTTTTCACTTCATGATCGATCTGACACAGGGGCCCTGCGTGATCAAAAGATTAAGTGGATGTGGTTCGGGGTGCGAATACCTTGCAATTACTCCGGAGGGAGATATTTATCCCTGTCATCAATTTGTAGGGGAGGCACAGTTTAAAATGGGAAGCGTGTGGGATGGTGTTTTAAACGAAAAAACAAAGGAATATTTCCAAAAATCAAACGTTTATACAAAGGAAGATTGTATGAATTGTTGGGCAAAGTTTTATTGCAGCGGTGGATGTGCTGCAAATGCCTATCATTTTAATAATGACATCAATACTCCCTATAAGATTGGTTGCGAACTTCAAAAAAAGAGGGTCGAATGTGCACTTTGGATTAAAGCACAGGGTGTATGATAGGAAGGGGTTCTGCAGATGGGCATAAGTACAAACAGCAAAAACACATGGGGAAGCCTTATGTCAAGCCAGCCCAATTGGTATTTTGAGCATTGGAAAAAGGCTTAAGGTTGATTATTAATAAGAAAAAATAGTATATTGACGTTAATTTGTTATAGTTATATAATATCCACATGTGGACAAGATTGAAAAGGGGGAATTTTACAGATGAAAGCTAGCAAGTTAGTTAAAAGCATCTTAGTTATTGCGGTTATAGCTATTGTATCGGCTATTGTCTTAGTCGGGTTTGACATCCAAGGGATAGGCTTTAAAACCAAAAGGGCATATGACCAGATAAGGTATGGTATTGACATAAGGGGTGGGGTCAGTGCAGTTCTTACAGCACCCGAGGGCGTCGAGCCAACCGATGATCAGCTTGACACCGTGAAGGGAATTATAGATAAAAGATTAGAAGCCAAACAGGTATATGACAAAAACGTAGTTATCGATAGGGTAAATAAAAGAGTTATGGTGGAAATTCCATACAAAAAGGATTCAATGACGTCAAATCCTTATGATACCATTGCAGATCTTGGGGCAACAGCCATGCTCTCCTTTAGGGAAGTAGATGAGGATAAAATCGATCCTGAAACAATGGATTATCTACCAACAGATAGAATAGTTGTCCAGGGTGATGAGATTAGGGAAGCTAAAGCGGAAACCAATCCTCAAACTCATATGCCCCACGTAAGATTGACTTTTAGCGATGAGGGAGCTAAAAAATTCGAGGAGGCTACAAAAAGACTTGTTGGCCAAAAAATTGCCATATTCCTTGACGAACAATTGATTTCAGCTCCCACCGTCGATGAGCCGATAACGGGCACGGATAGTGCTATTATTCGATTGGGTCTATACGATCGCAATCAGGCGATGGAAAAGTCAAAGGAACTTGCGGCAATAATAAGTGCAGGTGCTCTGCCTTTTGCCCTTGAGGCGAGCGATATCAATTCCATTAGCCCAATTATAGGGGAAAACGCATTGGCAATAAGTATAAAAGCAGGAGTAATAGCTATGATATTAATCTGGATGTTTATGATTATGTTCTACAGACTTCCAGGGCTCATTTCATGCATCTCGCTCCTGGGTCAAATTATGGGACTTGTTCTTGCCATTGCACTGTCGGGTATGTCCTTGACGCTTCCCGGAATAGCCGGAATTATACTCACTATAGGGATGAGTGTCGATGCAAACGTTATAATTTTCGAAAGAATCAAAGAAGAGATCAGGAATGGCAAGACTATACAATCCTCTATAGACTCAGGGTTTAAGATGGCACTTGCCGCCGTATTTGATGGTAATATAACAACATTAATTACAGCCGCTGTTCTGTACTTCATAGGAACTGGTGCGGTGCAGTCCTTTGCATTTACTCTTGGGCTAGGTATTATATTAAACTTTATAACTGCTATATGGGCAACAAGGAGTATGCTAGATACTGCATCACAAATAAATGGTGCAAGAAAACCATGGTTATTTGGAGTTAAGGGGGGTGCCGCAAATGTTTGATTTTGTCGCAAAAAAGAAGTATTCGCTGATATTATCAGGGTTAGTCATATTGGCAGGTATTGTGGCCATGATTGTAAATGGTGGACTAAACCTTGACGTGCAGTTTAGGGGCGGAACACAAATAGATATAGAGATGGAAAATGGGGATTTTGATGCAAATGCTGCTGCGGATGTAGTTTTTGATGCAATAGGTAAAAGAATAATACCGCAAAAATCCAGTACTTTAGATGTAACGGAAGGCAGCCGTAGTATTAATTTTCTTGTGATTAAATCAAGTGGTAAACTTTCCGAGGAAGAAAGAAATAAAGCACTTGATGCAATAAAGAACAATTTCAGTGTCAAAGAGGGCGGTGAAATGCTGGTAAGGGATGTTGATCCCTCCATAGGGTCTGAACTACGAAACAGGGGCCTTTTAGCAGTGTTTGTGGCGGTTATATTATTGCTTATATATATATGGATAAGATTTAATATTATGTCGGGATTGTTAGCAGGTTTTACTGCCATAATTGCTTTGGCTCACGACATTGCCATAATGATTTCTGTGTACGCATTATTTAGCATACCTGTTAATGAATCCTTTATTGCCGCGGTGTTGACAATTTTGGGGTATTCATTAAATGACACCATAGTAATATATGACAGAATAAGGGAGAACACTAAAATCTCTAGGAAAGATACCGTTGAAGGAATTGTGAATAAAAGTATTATGCAGTCCATGTCAAGGACTATAAACACTACGATAACCACAGTTTTATGTGTCTTAACAATATTTTTATTTGCAGTATACAATGGAATTGGTTCGATAAGGGAATTTACCTTCCCAATATTAATAGGTTTAATTAGCGGGACCTATTCATCAATATTTATTGCAAGCCCCTTATGGGTAATGTTCAGGCAGGGGCAAGCAAGAAAAAAGGTTGCCTCTAAAGCTTCTAAAGCATAGAAACCTTTTAAATAACAAAGATTGCTTAGAACAGGGGTTCTTTTAAAAGAACCCCTGTATTTTTGGGTTGATTTATATTTTTGACTATGTTAGAATTTAACTATCATTCGATGGTATCAATTTGAACCATACGGCAGATATTAATACTAAATTAGACTCAAGCTTTGATCCGTTGTTGGACAGAGACCGGTTGGCTATAAAACAGTATATTGATTATATTGCTATTTATTGTGGTCAGCCCGATGGGGTTGGCCATTTTTGGTATGATTAGGGAGATACAAAAGCCCGAAATATTCTTTTAAGGGGATGGGTAATATGAACAAAAAATTTACGGTAGCAAGTTTTAAAGAATCAAAGGATAAGGGAAGAAAGATCAGCATGCTCACGGCGTACGATTATCCCACCGCAAAAATTCTAGATGGTATGGGGGTTGATTCGATACTTGTCGGCGATTCCTTGGGTATGGTTGTATTGGGGTATGAAGATACCACCAGAGTACGGATGGAGGATATGATCCATCATGGAAGAGCAGTAGTAAGGGGCACGGAGCATGCTTTAGTAGTTTGCGACATGCCATTTTTATCCTATCACATGGGACGATATGAAAGTGTCAAAAACGCTGGAAGGCTTGTCCTAGAGACTGGCTGCAAAGCGGTTAAGTTGGAAGGTGGTAAAGAGATATGCGAAGATGTTAGGGCAATTATATCGGCTGGTATACCAGTGGTGGGGCACCTTGGATACACTCCCCAGTCAGTGAATGTTTTTGGGGGTCATAAGGCACAGGGGAGGGATTTTGCTACCGCTAAGAAAATATTTAAAGATGCTCTATCCCTTCAGGAGGCGGGGGTTTTTTCAATTGTGCTTGAATGTGTTCCCTACAGGGTAGCACAATTTATTTCAAAAAGGTTGGATATACCGACGATAGGTATTGGTTCGGGAGCCGATTGTGATGGGCAGGTCTTAGTAATACAAGACTTGACCGGTGTATTTAGGGATTTTACACCAAGGCATGTTAAAAAGTACCTTGATATGGGCAGTGCAATGGAAGAGGCCGTAGGAAATTATATTGATGAAGTGCAACGGGGATTATTCCCGACCGAAAAAAATTCCTTTGTTGTTGATGACAAAGTAATCGATGACTTAGAAAAATTGAATTTTAATATTTAAGGTAAAAAGAGGTAGCTGCAATGATATTAATAAAAACAATTAGTGAGCTAAAAACTAAGCTAAATTTAATAAGGAACGAAGGTAAGACAATTGGGCTTGTACCGACAATGGGATACCTGCACAAAGGCCATACATCGCTTATTGAAGCATCGGCAAAAGAAAGTGATATCACTTTGGTCACTATATTTGTAAACCCCACACAATTTGGCCCTGGAGAGGATTTTGAACGTTATCCCCGAAATATTAAAAGGGATATAGACATGGCAAAATTGGCGGGAGCGGATATGATTTTTTCTCCTGAGATCACGGAGGTATATCCCGATGGGTATAGTACCTACGTAGAAGTTGAGGGAATAACCAATGCCCTTTGTGGCAAGACAAGACCTCAGCATTTTAGGGGGGTTACAACGATTGTGAATAAGCTTTTTAATATAATACAGCCCCACCGAGCATATTTTGGACAAAAGGATGCCCAACAGGTCGTGGTCGTGAAAAAAATGGTAAGTGATCTAAATATGGATGTTGACATAATTGTATGCCCAATAGTGCGGGAAGAGGATGGGCTTGCCATTAGCTCTAGAAATGTGTATCTTAGCCCCGGTGAGAGAAATTCTGCCACCATTTTATCCAAGGCACTTTTTAAAGCCCACAAAATTATAAAAAAGGGTGAAAGAAATGCGGAAAACATACTGGATTCTATTACCCGAACAATAAAATTAGAAAAAGGTGCACAAATAGAATATATTGCACTTGTAGATGTCAATACATTGGGGCCCATAGATTTTTTATCGGGAAAAGTTTTAATAGCCCTAGCTGTTAAATTCGGAAGAACCAGGCTTATTGACAACATTATAGTGGAGGTGTGAAAATGCTTATTACACTTATGAAATCGAAAATTCATCGTGCCATTGTTACGCAGGCCGATCTTAACTATGTCGGAAGTGTAACTATCGACGAGGACTTAATGGAAGCATCTGATATAGTCGAAAACGAAAAAGTACAAATAGTAAACAATAATAACGGAAAGCGTTTTGAAACTTACGTCATAAAAGGCGAAAGAGATAGTGGTATGATTTGCCTTAATGGTCCTGCATCAAGGCTTGCCCAACCCGGGGATACAATCATAATAATTTCTTACGGGATCTTTAGTAAAGACGAATCAAAATCCTTTATTCCAAAAGTTGTATTTGTTGATGAAAAAAATAGAGTATCGGGAATCAAAGGTGGTGAAATACATGGGGAGAAAGGGCTATAATTTTACAAAGACAGCCGGCCCCCAAATTTTACAAGTGTTTGATTGGGCGGTTTCCAGTATCCGAATCTGAAAATCGGTACTTCCTAAAGAGCCAAATCCATAAAATATGTTTTGGCTCCTTTAACTTCCCACCAAAAAGTCTATAAAAAGTGCAGCAATTATCGTTTCTGCTAAAACAAAAAAACTAGTTTTTATTATCTGCGTACCAAGGAAAAATGTATAATCATAGCCAGTTACATAATGGTACAGAAAAACTGTAGCAACACCAAGGAGAAGCATTAGCGTAAAAAGCTGAATGCCATGCTTTATGGCAAGCTTGGATAACAGGTTCATTTTATTAAGTCTTTCGGTTACTTTACCCACATTTTTAGAGTTATTAGATTGCATACAAATGACCATTCCCTCCGTTTATATTCTAAGCTGTACAATCCCCGGACCCCAACTTGCGATTACTAAGAAAAGGGGGCCAATGTACAATAACAATCCGTACTTTCATGTTAACATAATACATATTGGTGTTCAATTGGAAAGTTCAACCGTCAAAAGGCTGATTAAACATAAAGGCAACATAAGCTTTGACCGATAAAGATATAAATATATATAAAATGGGTGAATACTATGGCAAAATTACTTTTATCTACGTATGAATTAAAAACTGGGATGATGCTTGGGGAAACGGTACTAAATAATTATGGTGCAGTAATAGTTTCTGAGGGAACGATCCTAGATGAGTATATAATAAGAAAACTTGGCAATCTTGAATTGCCTAAAATAAAGGTTATTTGTGAGGAAAATAATATCCCTCTGCGGGAAACATCCGATGCTTTTAATATGCAGTATAGCAAAAACATGGATTCCATAAGGAATATAATATGTGATCTGGAGGCGGGTAAGGGTATTGACGTAGGAAAGATAAATAGGGTTGCAGAATCTGTAATTTTAAAAGCTAGTGAAAGGAAAGATATTGTCAGATGTTTAAATCAAATAAAGCTATCGGGTGAATATTTATATACCCATAGTATAAATGTCTCACTTTTATCGATGCTACTTGGGAAATGGCTGGGATATAAGGAAACTGAGATCAAAAAGCTAGTTATAGCTGGTTTACTCCACGACGTAGGAAAAACAAGGGTATCCTCAAAAATTTTAAATAAACCTGGAAAATTGACTGAAGAAGAATACAATGAAATAAAAAAACATGCTGTATACGGCTATAGGATTTTAGAAAATGAGAAGAATATGGATAAAGATGTTTCCCATGCAGTTCTCATGCATCACGAAAGGGAGGACGGAAGCGGGTATCCCATGGGTATTAAGGGTGAAAAGATAAGTAAACTTGCAAAGGTGATTGCGGTTGCTGATATATATGATGCGATGACATCCAATAGGGTATACAAGGAAAGGGAAAGCGCTTTTGAAGTATTTAGAATGATGGAAAGAGAGTCCATAGGCAAATTGGATATCAAAGTTGTAAATGCTCTACTGAGCAATATAGCGTCATATTTTGTGGGTGACTTCGCTAAGCTAAATGATGGAAGGGTTTGTGAGATAGTATATATAAATCCAAGGTTTGTTTCATCACCCATTATAAATATTGATGGGGGATACATAGATTTGTCTGAGGATACCGATTTAATTATTGAGGAAATACTATAGGGGTAAAGCCCTAAAAACAGATTTCCACCTTGGTATGACAAGCTATTTCTGGTATAATATGATATAAATAATTATTATGTTTTGACCATCCAGGTATTAAAATATAGTGGATTGGATGGGGAAACGATATTCTACATCAGGAGATGAATTATTATGTCGATTCGTGTTGCCCAAGAGCTTATAGAAGATAAAATATTGTCGCCGTTTGCCCAAAAAAGTACCCAATCGGCAGGGCGAGAACATGAAGAAAAAGAATGCGATATAAGAACCAGATTCCAAAGAGACAGGGATAGAATATTATATTCCAAGTCATTTAGAAGACTAAAGCATAAGACCCAGGTATTCCTTTCACCAGAGGGGGATCATTATAGAACCAGACTCACGCATACCCTTGAAGTATCGCAAATTGCACGAACAATAGCTAGAAGCTTGATGTTAAACGAGGATTTAACCGAGGCCATATCCTTAGGACATGATCTGGGTCATACACCGTTTGGGCATGCTGGGGAGGATATCCTAAACGATATATGCCCTTATGGATTCAGACATAATGAGCAAAGTCTAAGAGTTATCGACAGGTTAGAAGGGGTCAACGGTTTAAATCTTACGTTTGAAGTTAGAGATGGTATTAAGAATCATACTGGAAGGATTATACCATCGACTTTAGAGGGGCAAGTTATAAGGTATGCAGATCAAATCGCATATATCAACCATGATATAGACGATGCCATAAGGGGTGGCATAATATCGGAGGGTGATCTGCCCAAAGGATGCGTCGATGTATTAGGAAGCGGATCTAGCAAAAGGATAAACAATATGATAATTAATATCATAGAAAACAGCACAAACAAAAATATCATTAAAATGAGTGATGAATTTCTAGAAGCAAAGGATGAATTAAGGGATTTTATGTTTGAAAATGTATATTTCGAATCTAAAGCTAAGAAAGATGAAATTAAGGCAAAAAACATCATTCGTGAGCTTTACAAATATATAAAAACGAGACCCGAACTTCTTCCCGATGAATTTAAAAACATGCTCCAAGGTTTGGATTTAGATAGGGTGGTTTGTGATTATATTGCTGGAATGACTGACAGATATGCCGTAAGGAAATTCCACGAAATATTTATACCCGAATCTTGGCAATATTGAAGCGAGCTAAAGGTAAAATTTGACGTTTGAAGGAAAAGATAAAGGCCCTGGGGTTGTTGATAATACACCTTTTGGGCTTTTAAATGTATAAAATGGTAAAGAAGATGAAAGAATATCTAAAAATATTTGTTTTTATTATTAAGAAGGAAAAATTAATTTTATGAAGAATAATTTTATGAAGAATAATTTTATGAAGAATCAAATTGTAGTTTAATGATTTGATTTTAAAAAGTTAGTAAAAAGAAAAAGTGTTTTGTAAAATTTATGTGTAAAGAATACAGTTACATTGCTTTTTAAGGGGCAATCAATAATTTATTTAAGTCACTCTGGCATAAAAAAGAAGGGATAATAATAAATATGTCGAAGTTTATAGATAAACAAAAAGCAGCAGCAAGCAGCAAATGGTTTTTTACACACAGACCTTACTGGTGGTAAGCTAGGATTGTGTTGTTTTGTATGTTCAATGTTTATAGGGACATTGTAAAACATATAGTATATATATTAAACAAAAGTTTTTAAAGGAGTTGTTTTAAGGAAGAAGAGAAAAATGCGTATATATTACCCAGAAGAATTGATCGAAGAGATAAGAATAAGTAACGATATATTGGCTGTTATCGGGGAGTATATTAAGTTAGAGAGAAAAGGTAAAAATTATTTTGGGCTTTGTCCATTTCATAATGAAAAGACTCCTTCATTTAGTGTAGATCCTGGGAAACAGTTATATTATTGCTTTGGATGTGGCAAAGGCGGAAGTGTAATCCAGTTTATTATGGAAACGGAAAACTTTGACTATATAGAAGCGATCAAATTTCTTGCCGATAGAGCAAGAATACCATTGCCTGAAGGCGATAACGGAAAAGGAAAAATTGTTGTCAAGAAAAAGCAGGAATTGATTAAAATTAATGTTGAGGCAGCACGCTTTTTTTACGAACAATTAAATGCCAAGGAGAACCCCCAAGCAAGGGAATATCTAAGGCATCGAAAAATAAGCACCCAAATAGCACGTAAATTCGGAATTGGATATGCACCAGGAGGCTGGGATACGCTGTACAACCATTTAAAAGACTGTGGTTATGACGATGATATCCTTATTGAAAGCGGATTAATTGTCAAGGGAAAAAAAGCTGCGAATTGTTTTGATAGATTTAGAGAAAGGATCATATTTCCGATTTTTGATTTAAGGGGGAAAGTTATTGGTTTTGGTGGGAGGGTACTAGGTGATACTACACCCAAATACTTAAACTCTCCAGAAACATTGGTTTACAATAAGAGAAATAACCTTTTTGCTCTGAATTTCGCCAAAAATGCAAGGGAAAAACAAATAATAGTAGTTGAAGGCTATATGGATGTAATATCCTTATTCCAGTTTGGAATAATAAACACGGTGGCATCCCTTGGTACAGCATTAACAGATAACCAGGGTAGGTTACTGAAAAAATATGCTGAAGAAATAATAATTTCTTTTGATGCAGATGCGGCGGGACGAGCAGCAACTATGCGAGGTCTTGATTTATTGAGCAGGATTGGATGTAATGTTAGGGTGCTTTTAATACCCGATAATAAGGACCCAGATACCTTTATAAAGGAGAAAGGCCCCAATGAATTTAGAAAGTTGTTACAAAAAACATTTTCATTGGTTGAGTATAAAATAAAAATACTAAAGGGTACTATTGATACAAATACTACCGATGGAAAAATTAATTTTCTAAACGAGGTGGCCACTTTGTTATCCAGAATCGATAACAATATGGAAAGGGAAATGTATATTAAAAAAATATCCAGTGAATACGGAATAAGTCAGGAATCGATGTATGCAGAGGTATTAAAAAGAATAAAACCTAAAAAGGGCTTTAAGACAATTGCAAACATTGACAGAGATAGGCTCAAAAGCATTAGAAAAAAGGGCGATAAAGAATACGAAAAGGTTATTAAATGTGAACAAATTTTGCTTTGTATACTGAGTATTGACAACGCATTATATAAAATGGTTCGGGATAGGATATCCCCAGAAGATTTTGAAGATGAAAGTAATAGGGAAATAGCAAAGCAAGTTTTCCAAGATATCAGCAATAAAAAAGGTCTTGTACCCGCAGAACTAGTAAACTTTGCAGAAGGTGAATTATCCAATGTATTTGCAAGATTGATACAGGAAGACTGCAATTTTGATGATAATAAAAAAGCGGCAAGGGATATGATTGAAATAATGCAGATATACAGGCTGGGAAAGAGAGAGAACGAGATATTAGAAGCTCTTTCCTCTTCAGGGGACTTAACTTTAGAAAACACAGAAGAATTAAAGATAGAACTAAATGCAATATTAATAAAAAAGAAAAACAAACAAAGAGATACATTTTAATGAACGGAGGGGCAGTAAGTGAAACCCAATAATGATATAAAAACAATTTTGCTTGATCTAATTGAAAAGGGAAAACAAAAGGGTATGATGACATACAAGGAAATCATGGACGCCTTTGATGAGATTGAGATTGGGCCTGAACAGATAGAGAAGATTTACGAGGCATTGGAGAATATAGGTATAGATGTGGTGGGTGATATAGAATCCGAGATAAAAGAGGCTGAGGAAGAGGAAATAGATATTTCGGTGCCAGAAGGTGTTAGCATAGATGACCCTGTTAGGATGTACCTAAAGGAAATTGGGAAAGTACCCCTTCTAACTGCTACTGAAGAGGTTGATCTTGCAAAAAGAATGGGTGAAGGTGATGGAGATGCCAAAAGGAAACTAGCAGAGGCCAATTTAAGATTGGTTGTGAGTATAGCCAAAAGGTATGTAGGGAGAGGTATGCTTTTTCTTGATTTGATTCAGGAGGGAAACTTGGGGCTTATAAAGGCGGTAGAAAAATTCGATTACACAAAAGGCTTTAAGTTTAGTACCTACGCTACATGGTGGATAAGACAGGCAATAACTAGGGCTATTGCTGATCAGGCAAGGACTATACGGATACCAGTACACATGGTTGAAACAATTAATAAGCTTATTAGGGTTTCAAGGCAACTTTTACAAGAACTAGGGAAGGATCCCCTCCCGGAGGAAATAGCTAAGGAAATGAATATGCCTGTTGAAAAGGTTAGGGAAATAATGAAAATATCCCAAGAACCTGTTTCGCTAGAGACCCCCATAGGTGAAGAGGAGGACAGCCATCTTGGTGATTTTATACCCGATGATGATGCCCCAGCTCCTTCGGAGGCAGCGGCATATACTTTATTAAAGGAACAGCTAATAGATGTTTTGGATACCTTGACCCCGAGGGAAGAAAAAGTTTTAAGGTTGCGGTTTGGTTTGGATGATGGCAGAGCGAGGACCCTTGAAGAGGTAGGGAAAGAATTCAACGTAACAAGGGAGAGAATCCGCCAAATAGAGGCCAAGGCATTACGTAAACTAAGGCACCCCAGCAGAAGTAGGAAGCTGAAGGATTATCTTGAGTAGACTTGACTTTAAACATTTAAGTTTTGTAAATATAGGAAACATGTGACCCCCATATTCGGGGGGTCTTATGATAATTTAAAAATAATTCTTGACCTTATACGCTTGAATAAGTATAATATTGTTTATACACTTTGTATTATTTATTATAAAATATATTCCTCAATAGCTCAGTCGGTAGAGCATGCGGCTGTTAACCGCAGGGTCGTTGGTTCGAGTCCAACTTGAGGAGCCACGGGGGCCTTTAGCTCAGTTGGTTAGAGCAACCGGCTCATAACCGGTAGGTCCGGGGTTCGAGTCCCTGAAGGCCCACCAAAAAAGTCAGACATACTTATACTTGTCTGGCTTTTTATATATCCCTTCAATACTCAAAAGCTTATCCCGAAAAATACATGTTTAATATTTATTTTGGGTATTGCAGCATGTACAAAATATAAATATTGATTCAAATGTTGCCAAAAAGGTCAATGCGCTACCTGCAAATATAAAAGGAGTGATGAGCTATATCCAAAGGTCATAGGAAAAAGAAAGTTATGAAGCTAAAAGGTCGCCTTAGGGTGGTTGCGGATATGGTACCCAAATGTGATATTGTATATGATATAGGTACCGATCATGCCTACGTACCAATTTATCTTATCCAGGAGGGTAGGTGTAAAAGGTCCGTGGCAAGTGATGTAAGGGAGGGTCCTTTAAAGGTGGCAACTCAAAACATATTAGAATATGGTTTTGAAGAAAAGATAACCAAAAGGACAGGCTTTGGCTTGGATACAATCGGTTCAGATGAGACGGGAGTAATAATAATTGCCGGAATGGGCGGATTGACCATTACCCAAATACTGGGGAAGGGGCTCGAAACAGCAAAAAGGTTCAATGCCATAATAATTCAACCTATGAATTCTATTGAGCTAGTACGAAAATGGCTTTATGAAAATGGTTTTGCTATATACTCGGAAAGGCTTTCTAAAGAGGGCAACAGAATATACAGTACACTGGCGGCAAAATGGACAGGCAGGATACAAAGCAAAAAAGAGATATATTATTATGTTGGGGAGAAACTAATTGAAAGCCAAGACAGATTATTAGAAAAATACATATTGAAAAAGCTGGAACAAAAGGATAAAATCCTAGCCCAGATGGAGAAGAAAAATGAGGATTATGACAATTTAAAATCTAGGTACAAAAGAATTCGGGATGGATTCGATGAGCTACTAAAAACTATCAATCAAAGAGTATAAGGAGAGGATCTAGTGGGAAGGAAAACAAGTGAAATAATAGATTATTTGGAAGAAATAGCGCCTACAGATCTGGCAATGGATTTTGACAATGTAGGGTTATTAATTGGAAATAGAAATGCCAGCATAAAAAGAGTGCTGATCTGCCTTGAGGTTACATCGGAGGTTGTTGAGGAGGCGATAAACGAAAAAATTGATCTTATTGTATCCCATCATCCAGTTATATTTAAAGCATTAAGAAGGATTAATGAGCATGAGCCAAAGGGCAGGATTATTTACAAGCTTATTAAAAATGATATTGGAGTTTACAGTGCACATACCAATTTGGATGTGACCCATGGGGGCCTAAATAACCAGCTTGCTTCCATAATAGGTCTTAGGGATATAGAAAACCTTGTAACCTACAAAAGAGAAAAACTTTATAAGGTTGTTGTTTTTGTTCCCATTAACGCTGTAGACGCCGTTAGGAGTGCTATGAGCAGAGCTGGAGCGGGTTATATCGGGAACTATGGCGATTGCTCTTTTATGGTTGAGGGCATTGGAACGTTTACGCCTTATGAAGGGACGAATCCCTATATAGGTACGGAAGGCAGGCTTGAAAAGGTGGAAGAATATAGATTAGAGACGATAGTACCCGAAGGGATGTTAAAAAGGGTTTTAGAGTCGATGAAATCTGTTCACCCCTACGAAGAGGTAGCTTACGATGTCTACCGCCTTGATATGGCAGGAAGGGAATATGGAATGGGGAATATTGGGGAACTGGATCGGCCGGAAACTCTTGAAGCCTTTATAAATAGGGTGAAGCAAAAACTTAGTGTTGGGAGTATAAGGGTGTCAGGGAAAATTAGCAAGGAAATAAAAAATGTGGCGGTATTTTGCGGCAGCTTCGATAGGGGGATATTGGGTGCGGTGAAATCAAAGGCAGATGTTTTACTTACAGGGGATGTGAAATACCACGACGCTGTGGATATGCGAGAGATGGGTATTTGTGCTATAGATGCGGGGCATTTTAATACTGAAAGGATTATAACTCCGGTGTTAAAAAAACTTTTATCCGACAAATTCCCTGATGTAGAAACAATTGTTAGCGACGTAGAAAGGGATCCATTTAAGTTTTATTGACATACCAAGTATAAGTGTGTATAATATACTTTGCTGCAAAAAGTAAATGGTATGAGTAAGCCAGATGATCGCGTGTATGATGCCGAAAGGCTGTATACGAGGAAAGTCCGGGCTCCATAGGGCAGGGTGCCGGGTAATTCCCGGTGAAGGCGACTTCAAGGAAAGTGCAACAGAAATATACCGCCTATCAAAGATTTTGGACGGGTATCGAAGACTTTCGATTTTCCGCTTTGCTTTGATATGGTAAGGGTGGAAAGGTGAGGTAAGAGCTCACCAGCGGCATGGCGACTTGCTGGCTATGTAAACCCCATCTGGAGCAACACCGTAAAGAGGGACATTTAAGGTTGCCCGCCAGTCCCGGGTAGGTGGCTTGAGTTATATAGAAATATATAGCCTAGATAGATGATCATCAAATACAGAACCCGGCTTATAGGCTTACTCATATAAATGTACTAACTAAAAGACAATAAAATAATTACGCTAGGGGTGCCTTTTGAGGCTGAGAAAGAAGACAATTCTTAACCCTTTGAACCTGATGCGGTTAATACTGACGTAGGGAAGCAAATAGATTAATTTTGATATTTTCGCTTACCTTTTCAGGTAGGCGTTTTTATTTTGCCGGGGATTTGTGCAAAACATTGGGTTTGGTATGTAAAACCCGAAGAACCATGTTCTAAAATGAAAGTTGTAAATTAAAAAAGGGGGGGTTAGATTGCTGATAGTTGTAAATGGGGAGAAGATGCAAATAAAGGACGGCAACACCTTGCTAGATCTAGTCTTGGAGAAAAAACTAGAGAATGATCAGATAGTGATCGAATATAATCGGCGGGTGATCAAAAAAAAGAATTGGGAAGAGCATATTTTAAAGGAAAATGACAAAATAGAGATTTTAAGATTTGTAGGGGGAGGGTGATTTTAAATGAGCGATAAGCTAGTCCTAGGGGAAAAGGAAATTACAAGCAGACTTTTTATAGGCACAGGGAAGTTTCCATCCAATGCAATGATACCCGATGTAATAAAAAAGTCGGGTACCCACATGGTAACGGCTGCTATAAGAAGAATAGATTTTAACTCACAAGAAGAAAACATGTTAAATTATATACCCAAGGAATGTATTCTAATACCAAATACCTCCGGCGCCAGAAATGCCGAGGAGGCTTTAAGAATTGCAAATTTGGCAAGAGAATTGGGGTGTGGAAACTTTATAAAAATTGAGGTAATAGCTGACAATAAGTATCTTTTTCCAGATAATCAAGAGACCATAAAAGCGACAAAAATTCTTGTAAAAGAGGGTTTTGTGGTTTTGCCGTATATGACCCCTGATCTTATGGATGCCAAAAGACTAGAAGATGCAGGGGCAGCAGCAGTAATGCCTTTAGGGTCACCTATAGGTACTAATAAGGGGCTTAGAACTAGGGATATGATCAAAATACTAATTGATGAAATAGATGTCCCCATAATCGTAGATGCGGGCATAGGAAAGCCTTCGGAGGCATGTGAAGCCATGGAGCTTGGTGCTGCTGCTGTTTTGGTTAATACCGCTATAGCAACAGCAGGCGATCCAGTGCTAATGGCAAAGGCTTTCGCCAAAGCGGTTAAGGCGGGCAGATATGCTTTTTTATCGGGCGTTGGCGCTGAAAGGGAATTTGCAGACGCTTCATCCCCCCTTACGGGATTTCTTGGATGAATTTATTTTGGCATCAATTTTAGCAGTGTATGTCTGCGTGAGCCATAAAGCATAAGGTACACATTATACGAAAACATATTTTTGTTATTAAATTTCATATACAAAATGAGGAGTGAATAATGGGTTTTTACGAGGTATATCAGGAGTATAAAGAATTTGATTTTGAAGGGTTTTTTGAGGAGGTCCGGCCACAGGATATTGAGGATATATTAAATAAGGATAGGATCGGCAAAATGGATTTTTTAAGGCTTCTTTCAAAAAATGCGGCGGATTACCTAGAACCAATGGCTAGAAAGGCTAAAAGATTGACGATACAGAATTTTGGTAAAGTAATATTTTTATATGCACCCCTGTATCTTTCAAATTATTGTGTAAACCAGTGCGTCTATTGCGGGTTTAACAAAACAAATAGTATCGTGCGCAGAAAACTTACATTAGACGAGGTTGAAAGAGAAGCTCGGGGGATATCTGCTATGGGCCTTAAGCATGTTCTGATACTTACCGGGGGTTCGCGTGAAAAAAGTTCAGTTGAATACATAAAGAAATGTGTAGGTGTATTAAAAAAACACTTCGATTCCATATCAATAGAGGTGTATGCCCTAGAAGAAGGGGAGTATGCAGAACTTGTAGAAGAGGGGGTTGATGGTTTTACCATTTACCAGGAAGTATACAATGAGGATATATATAAAAGTCTTCATTTGAAGGGGCCAAAGAAAAACTACAGGTATAGGCTTGAAGCGCCCGAAAGGGCATGCAGAGCATCAATGAGGAGTGTCAATATCGGTGCACTTTTAGGTCTTGATGATTGGAGGAGGGAAACATTTTTTACCGGAATACATGCCGATTACCTGCAGCGCAAATATATTGCTACGGAAATGGGCGTATCCCTCCCAAGAATAAGACCGCATTGCGGGGATGATTTTATTCCCCCGTGTATTGTGGGGGATAAGGAAATAGTGCAAATAATGCTTGCTTACAGACTCTATATGCCAAGAATCGGTATAGCAATATCCACAAGGGAGAACGAAGAATTTAGGGATAACCTTCTAGGGCTTGGGGTTACAAAAATGTCTGCCGGATCGAGTACTCAGGTAGGTGGGTATACGCTGGAAGAAAAGGGTGAGACACAGTTTAATATAAGCGATCAGCGCACTGTTGGGGAAGTTAAAAAAATGATCTATGCCAAGGGTTACCAGCCGGTTTTTAAAGACTGGTTAGCACTAAATTATAAAGGGGTATCACCATGGAAAACGCCTTTAATATAGGGGGAATTTAATGAATGAATTCGACAGGGGTATTAGCGAATTATTAGGCCGTGATAGGCTAAAAAAAATTCAGGGAATTAAAATAGGTATAGCCGGAGCCGGTGGGTTAGGCTCCAACTGTAGCCTTAATTTTGTAAGATGCGGTTTTAAAAAAATTAAGATAGTAGACATGGATTTTGTTGAGCCTTCAAACCTAAATCGGCAGTTTTATTTTTATAACCAAATAGGAATGCCCAAAGTGTTGGCACTCAAGGAAAATCTTATAAGGATAAATCCGGATGTGCAGGTTGAGGCAATACTCCAAAAAATAACACGTAAAAATATAAAGGAATTATTCGCAGATTGTAATGTATTGATAGAGGCTTTCGATGGCGCTTCACGCAAGGTTATGATGGCCGAGGAATTTTTCTCATCCGATAAGTTCCTTGTTTTTGCATCGGGGATAGCAGGGTGGGGAAAAAGCGATGATATCCAAACCCAAAAGGTGCATGAGAAATTTTACGTGGTGGGAGATTTTAGGACCGAACCGACAAAAGCCACTCCCCCGATGTCACCAAGAGTAAATATTGTAGCTGCAAAGCAGGCGGATATAGTTTTAAATTATTTTTTAAATGTATAGGGGCGGTGATTTTTTGGAGAAAGGATTGTTTAGAATGATAGATGCAGGTGTAAATAGAGCATCGGAGGGGCTTAGGGTTTTGGAGGATCTAACAAGATTTTATTTTAACGAGGGGGTCCCTACAAAAGAGCTCAAAGAATTGAGACATTGTATAAGAAAAGATATCAAAGGCCTTTCACCCCAAATGCTTGCAGGAAGGGATGCCAATGCTGATGTTGGTAGGCAAATTTCGATGGAGCTGGATGTAGACAGGAAAACATCGATCCATCAACTTGCTGCCGCTAATTTTAAAAGGACCCAAGAAGCATTGAGGACGGTCGAGGAAAGTTTGAATCTGGTAAACAGATACGAATTATCTAAAACTTATGAAAAACACAGGTTTAAAGTATACGATATCGAAAAAAAATACTTCGAAAATATCCTCTGCACAAACAAACCCAAATGGATAGGGGGCTTGTATTGTATAACTTCCCGGGAACATTCCAAGGGGCGTAGCAATATTGAGGTTGCGGATAAAATGATAATGGCGGGTGCGAGGATAATCCAGTATCGGGAAAAGGCTAAAAAAGCATCAGAGAAATATCTAGAATGTGTAAAGATAAGGAAAATGACCCGAACGGCGGATGTAACCTTTATTGTAAATGACAATGTGGATATAGCTATGATGGTTGGGGCAGATGGAATCCACCTGGGGCAGGATGATCTTCCAATAACGGAAGTTAGAAAGCTGGTAGGGGAGAATATGTTGATTGGTCTATCGACCCATTCCCCGGAACAGGCGCAAAGGGCAGTAAAGTATGGGGCTGATTATATAGGAGTTGGCCCTATATACAGGACATATACTAAAAAAGACGTTTGTGAGCCGGTAGGGCTTGAGTACCTTGACTATGTTGTGAAAAATATAGACATCCCGTTTGTCGCCATAGGCGGCATTAAGGAGCATAACATGGAAGGAGTTTTGCTGCGGGGTGCGAAATGCATAGCCATGGTTACTGAAATTGTAGGCAGTGAGAATATAGAAGAAAAAGTTACTAGGGTAATATCAAAAATTTCAGAAAGGGGAATATAAAAATGTATAAAACTCAAATGGAGGCGGCAAAAAAGGGGATCGTAACCAAAGAAATGAAGAGCGTTTCTAGAAAAGAAGGTCTGGGATGCGAAGATATTCTGGAGCTTGTTGCATGCGGAAAGGTGGTAATACCCTCCAATAAAAATCATACAAGCCTTGAACCCGAGGGTATTGGGCAAAGCTTAAAAACCAAGATAAATGTTAATTTGGGTATTTCAAAGGACTGTAAGGATATTGAAATGGAGCTGGAAAAGGTAGAGAGGGCTATCGAATTGGGGACGGAAGCGATAATGGATTTAAGCTCCTATGGCAAGACCCAAGAATTTAGGCAAAGGCTTATAAAGATGTCGCCTGCCATGATAGGAACCGTACCCATATACGATGCGATGGGTTTTTACGAAAAGGAGCTTGGGGATATAACTAGCCGAGAGTTTTTCGAAGTTGTAGAAAGGCATGCACAAGATGGGGTTGACTTCATGACAATACATGCTGGTATAACCCAAGAAGCAATACACCGTTTCGAAAAAAACAATAGATTGACCAATATAGTATCAAGGGGCGGGGCACTGATGTTTGCTTGGATGAAAACGACAGAAAATGAAAATCCGTTTTATGAGCATTTTGACAGACTTCTTGAAATATTTGCAAAGTATGATGTGACAATAAGTCTCGGTGATGCATTAAGGCCTGGAAGTATAAATGATTCGACCGATGCTTCCCAGGTTCAAGAACTTATTATATTAGGAGAGCTGACCAAAAGGGCATGGGAGAAAAATGTGCAGGTTATGATAGAGGGCCCAGGCCATATGCCCATAAATGAGATTGCAGCAAACGTTGTTTTAGAAAAAAAGCTATGCCATGGTGCTCCATTTTATGTCTTAGGCCCGGTAGTAACGGATGTAGCGCCCGGATATGATCATATAACTGCTGCCATAGGCGGGGCGATTGCGGCGGCCAGCGGGGCGGATTTTCTATGTTATGTTACCCCGGCTGAACATTTAAGACTCCCCGATGCTGATGATATGAAGGAGGGTATTATTGCATCCAAAATAGCTGCCCATGCCGCTGATATCGCAAAAGGGGTAAGGGGAGCTAAAGAATGGGATTATGATATGAGCGAAGCAAGAAGAAAGCTTGATTGGGAAAGGATGTTCGAGCTTGCAATGGATGGTGAAAAACCTAGAAAGTACAGGAGAAATTCCAGACCCGAATATGAGGATACATGTACCATGTGTGGCAAGATGTGTGCTGTTAGAAATACAAACAAAGTTTTAAAAGGGGAGGCCATAAAGATTTTATAGAAACCGAAAGCATGGTATTATCGGGAAAGCTAGGGTATTTGATGAATAGGGTGTATACCAGCTCTAGATTAGATTGTAGTAGGACCTGTAGAAGTTTACATAAAACTGCAGGAATTCATGTATTTATGGCGAAATAATATATAGGGCATAATGTTTGACAAATGGAAAATGGAAAGATATAATGTTTAGCATACAATAGACCTTTAAAACACTTTAATAAATAGACTTTAATTTTACCATATTACTTAATTAAAAAGGAAATAAAAAAACAGGAGGACAAAGATGTTAAAGTCTAAAAGAATTTTGACGTACATAACAGCATCAGCATTATCGGCTACATTGTGGACAGGCACTGCATTAGCACAAGAAAACGAAACTAGGCTTTCTACACAAAATATAGATGCAACACAGAACAAACAAAATATCCTTGCACAAATTTCAAATCCGATCTTAAAAGATTTCAAAGACGAAATTTCAACATTACTAGACCAATGGAAAAAGGTAGACAGCATTGATAAAGTTCCTTTAGTTTTCGGAGGACGCATTATGCTGCTAGATAAAGCAGCACCACGAAAGGCAATTGTCATAGGCGAGATAGCTGCCCCAAATAGCCCACCATTAAAAGAAAACACCGATACTCAAGAAAACACTGATATTTCCAACGAAAGTTCTACCGGCACAGAGGTTATCCCTTCAGACAACAATCCATCAAACAAAAATGATATTATAAAAACTGGTACTGTTTTGGCTAGTGTTTTAAACATTAGATCCGAGGCGGGGACTCAAAATGGTGTGGTTGGTCAGCTGCAATGGGGCCAGAAGGTAAATATAACATCCCAAAAGGATGGCTGGTACAAAATTCTTTTACCTGATACCTCCAGCGGTTGGGTATATTCATCCTATATTGCCGAAGATAATACATCAACAAGGGGAGAATATGATTACAATGCAGCACCAACGACATCCGAAAAAAATGTTCCCAGCGAGAATGTTTCCACTAGTCGCCAGCAGGTAGTTGATTATGCAAAAAAATTTCTAGGCATAAGGTATGTTTATGGGGGAAATACACCATCACAGGGTTTTGATTGCTCGGGTTATGTGAAGTATGTATTCACTAATTTCGGCATAAACCTTGAGCGTGTAGCTGCAAATCAAGCGACGCAGGGTACATGGGTATCGAAAGAAAATTTATTGCCGGGAGATATGGTGTTTTTTGACACTAATGGAGGGCATAGTTATGTAAACCACGCAGGCATCTATATAGGGGACGGTATGTTCATCCATAGTTCCTCAGGCAGCAACAGGGGTGTGGTTATAAGCGAGCTGCAAAGCGGATTTTATGCTACAATGTATATGACAGGAAGAAGAGTTTTAGATTAGGATGTAAAACCCGATTTAGTACAAATACTATTTTTATTGCCAAGGCTCCTTTTTAAATGAAGGGGCCTTTCTAAATGAGGTGGGTTAATGTGAAAAGGCCTTTGGTATTGTTTGCACTATCACTTGTTGGGGGAATAGCCTGCACAAACATAACACATTCTTATACATTTGCTATTCTTTCTAGCGCAGTTATGTTCTTAGTTTTGTATATTTTTTTAAGGGATAAGGAAAGGGCCATTTTTATTGCTGCAGGCATGGTGTTTTTCTATCTTGCAGGGGCCACGTACTATTTGTGCACATTTAATCAGAATTTTTACAAATTTGATAAATTTGCTGGGGAGCAGGTTACCATAAAGGGTTATATAGACTCTGTACCCGAGCTAAAAGATTCTAGGATTTCATATATTTTAAAGGTAGAGGAAGTCAAAGTCTCAGGGGAAGATCATAAAAAAAGCAAGGTGGGGGGCAAGATACGCCTTTCCACATTGGCAGATAGTGATTTAAATTTTTTAGAATATGGAAGGGAAGTTGTGGTATCAGGCAGATTAAGTATTCCTAAAGGAAGAACTAATCCCCAGGGGTTTAGCTATAGAAATTATTTGAATCATTCCGGAGTTTCAGCGACTTTGTTTGCCGTGGAAAGAAATATACATCCAAAGGAATCTATTAAGGGCAATGTTTTATTAAGAGTCGGCCTTAATATTAGAAACAGAATAGTAGAAACAATAAACAACAGTCTTCCATACGAGCAGGCGGGCCTTTTAAATGCTATGTTAGTAGGCTATAAGGGAGGACTTACCCAGGAGATGGAAAAGGCTTTCCGACGTTCGGGCCTCATCCACATAATGGCGATATCGGGTGCCCATGTAGCATTTATTATGATCCCCCTTGTTTTTATATCCAGAAGGCTCAGGATTGGAAAATCCGCCTCAAATCTGATAATTATAGCGGGTCTATTTGCTTTTGCTTTTATAACAGGGCTAGGGCCTTCTGTACTTCGAGCGGTAATAATGGCAACGGTTGTACTAGGAGGACAAATTGCTAAAAGGGAAGCAGATACTTATACGAGCATAGCCTTAGCGGCTATAATATTGCTTCTTCTAAACCCAGGAAATCTTTTTAGTGTTGGTTTTCAGCTATCATTTACGGCCACAATTTCTATAGTTTTGTTTCATAAAAACATAAAAAATTTTATGTCTTTTAGCACAATACCCGAACCCATTGCGGACATACTTTCTCTTACATTGGCGGCTCAACTGGGCGTACTGCCCTTGGTGGCTTCTTATTTCAACGAAGTATCCCTAATTTCTATTCTTTCGAATCTTCTTGTGGTACCCATGCTTGGTATTATTATGAATTTGGGAATCCTAATGGCGATATTAGGCCAAATCAACATGACCCTCTGTGTTTTTGTGGGGTATTGCAATAATACCCTTTTGAGTTTTGTACTTTTTATTACAAAAATGGTTGTACATATTCCCTATTCCTCCATTTTTGTATCGACCCCATCCATCGTGTTCATTATTATATATTATATTGCTATTCTTTATCTTTTTTGGTTTAAGCCTACACACAAAGTAAAGCCAAATTACAAACTATACACGTGGGCAGGTGTGCTTGTTTTGGTACTAATTTTATTTAATGTATTTTTGCCCAAGGGGATGAAAGTAGTTTTCTTAGATGTTGGACAGGGGGATGGGGCCTTTATTAGGACTTGTGGAGGAAAGGTTGTTCTAGTTGACGGTGGTCCGGATTTTGCTGGTGAGAATTCTGTTGTGCCTTTCCTTTTTGATTGCGGTATATCAAAGATTGACCTTATCGTAGTTTCCCATGGTCATGATGATCATATAAAGGGATTAATCCCGGTTTTTGAATATTTTAAAGTAAATAATATAGTGGTGCCTAATACAGAGTTTATGGGCGGGATTATAGATATATATGGAATCGCCAATGAAAAGGATATTAACATAGAAAAGTGCGAAGAAGGTAATATTATAAAGCTCGACAAAAAGACCCATATTAATATTTTACATCCGAAGGTAGAGCAACCCATAAAAGAATCGCCTGAAAATAATAATTCCTTAGTTGCGATGCTTTGCTATGACAAGATCAAAATTTTATTTACTGGGGATATAGAAAAGGAGGCTGAATTGTTGTTGCTGCAAGGAGGAGGCGATCTCGAGGCGGATGTGTTAAAAGTGGCGCACCATGGTTCTTCCACATCTTCGGGTAAGGAGTTCATAGATGCCGTATTTCCAGTGATTGCAGTTATAAGTGTAGGCAGTAACAATAGTTTTGGGCATCCATCCAAGCAGGTTTTGGAGCTTTTTGATGAGAAAAACATAAAAACCCTTAGGACTGACATAAACGGAGCAATTATTCTTACAAGCCACGGTAAAAATATCAGAATCAAGACAGTTGTTAATTAGATGATATATGGTAAAAACCGCATATCATAATTTTTAAGATATTTACTGCTCTTTGTAATATGATATACTCTAAAGAGACTAAAAGGGTATATAAAACAGGGAGGGTCGCAGGGAATATGGGGATAAGCAAGTTAAAGCAGGACATAAAGAGTAAGAAACTAAATAGTTTGTATCTTTTCTACGGTGATGAGGATTATCTTATAAGATTTTATCTAAAAAACATAGAAAGCATACTCCTAAAAGACGACATAATGGGGCTGAATAAGGTGGTGATGGAGGGAAATGTTGAGATTACAAAAATCATCGAAGCGTGTGAGACCATGCCGGTATTTTCCGAAAAGAAACTGATTATATTAAAAAGGACTGGCTTGTTCAAATCTCGGGGAGCCCATGCCAAAAGCAAGAGTAAAAACGATGAATTAATAGATTATTTGCAGGGGCTGCCATCCCATGTATGTTTAATATTTTATGAAGACAGTATAGATAAAAGGCTTAAAATTTCTAGCACTGTAAAGAAAAATGGCCTTATCGTAGAATTCCCTCATCAAAATCAGAGAGAGCTTGTACGGTGGGCTGCAAAAGTTATGGGGTTTAACAAAAAGGCAGCTGATGTTGATGTAATTACTTATCTTATAGAGATATGTGAACCCGGTATGACGGATATATATAACGAGATAGAAAAAATTATTCTTTTTGTTGGGGATAAACCTCAAATAACAATTGAAGATATTAAAAAGGTATGCACAAGATCAATTAAGAGCAGAATTTTTGATCTTACCGATGCGATCGCAGTAAGGGATGTTGGTGGGGCATTAAAACTTTTGGATGATATGATAATATTAAAAGAGCCCTTGCCCAAAGTGCTTTTTATGATCGCAAGACAATTGAGGCAGTTACTAGATATAAAATTTTTGCAAAAGGATGGTTTTAGCCCAAGGGAGATATTCTCCAAGATAGGTATGAGCCCCTACATTGGGAATAAAATAATGAAACAGGCTGACTGTTTCACGCTGGAAAATCTAAAAAATGCAATACAAGAATCCCTCGAATTTGATGTTTCTATAAAAACGGGGAAGATAAAGGATAGAGCGGCTTTGGAATTATTAATATGCAATCTGGCTCGTGGGTAATTTCGGGTCATTTTTGAAAAATCAGTATATCGTTTTATTAATATAAAAATGGCCCAACTATAGTCTGGACAATATATTTCTAAATTTTTTAACAAAAAAACGCACTTAGAAGAGTACGTTTTTTATTGCAAAAATTTAAGTATTTTATTGGTTTCTATTGAGCCATAGAATTAAGCGCTTTGGCAAGTTTCGATTTTCTTCTCGCAGCGGTGTTTTTATGAATAATATTTTTGGCTGCCGATTTATCCAATGATTTTACAGCATTTTTTAGCAAGTTTTCAGCATTGGTATCGTTGTTTGCAACAGCTTCGTTAAATTTTTTGATATTAGTTCTCATTGATGACCTTTTAATGTTGTTGCGGAGAGTCTTGCTTTTAGCGGTTTTAACCCTTTTAATAGCATTTTTTATATTTGGCAATTCATTCACCTCCTGCGAGCTATTCAACAAAAAGTATTTTAACACGAATTTGATTTAAAAGCAAGTATTAAATAATATTTTAAGCAAGTATCAAATTATATTCTTTATACAAGCACCAAATGTAAGCTATAATAAGCTAAGTTTAAAGTGCTTTTTACATGGATTTGCATTAATAATGGCTAAAGGATAGAATAAAATATGGACGTATTTTGGTTTTAAAATAAATAAATTATATAAAGAGGGGTTATTGGTGTTTACAATTGTAAAAAATATTATAAAATATAACTTGAAGGATTTAAATAGACAATAGTGGGGGGTAGAACTATGAAAAGAGATACCGTTAAACTTATTGCATTGGTCACGGTGGTGGTCATGTTTCTAACTACGGTTGGTACGCTTACTATTTCACTTATTTACGGAAGGTAGTGATGCTTACATGGGTAAAATTATAGATTCTTATATTCTTCCCCATCCGCCTATAATCATACCGGAGGTGGGAAAGGGAAGTGAGAAGGGTGCCGCTAAAACAATTGAAATGACTAAGAGGGCAGCGGAAAGAATAAAAAAGAAAAAACCTTCGGTTATTATTCTTGTATCACCCCATGCACCGCTTTTTGAAGATTATATATATATTAATGACTCTAGAGTGTTAAGGGGTGATCTTAAAAGATTTGGTACCGACAGCGTGGAACTAGGGTTTAAAGGCAACCCCTCGTTAGTGAAAAAGATAAGTAAGATGGCATCAAAAGAAGGTTTTGCCGTAGGCGGAATTAGGGACAGTGCAGGAAATAATGCTTTGACAAAACTTGATCACGGCGCTTTGGTTCCCCTATATTTTGTTAACCAGGTGTATCCTGAATTCAGCCTTGTCCACATATCTATATCGACCCTTACTTTAGAAGAACATTTTTTATTTGGAAAGTGCATAGGAGAGGCAATTGAGGACTCAAATGAAAGGGCGGTGTTTGTTGCAAGTGCGGATCTTTCCCATAGATTAAGGGAAGACGGTCCCTATGGATACAATAAATACGCCCAAAAATTTGACCATTTATTAATTGAAAGCATTGAAAGAAATGATATCAAAAGAATTCTTGAGATAGATTATGCTATGCGTGAAAATGCGGGTGAGTGTGGGCTCAGATCAATTGTAACCATGCTAGGGGCATTAGATGGTCAGAAGGTACAAACCAGTGTTTATTCATATGAGGGTCCCTTTGGGGTGGGTTACATGGTGGCAAGACTTAAAAATATCGGGGATGGATACAATCCAGAACTATGTAACAGTCAAAACTCTTTTAAGCATTCCGATTCATATACTGGCCTTGCCAGAGAAGCCTTGGAGCTATATATAAAAGAAGGAAAGATACGGGATGCAGAAAAAGGTATCCCTGATAAAATGCGAGCGGATAGGGCAGGAGTTTTTGTTTCATTAAAAAAAGAGGGTAGACTCAGGGGTTGCATAGGCACCATAATACCTACAAGAAAAAACATTGCGGAGGAAATAATACAAAATGCCATAAGTGCTGGTACCAAGGATCCTAGATTTAATTCCGTCAGACCCTATGAACTTGGGCAACTTGAATATTCGGTGGATTTGCTCGGAGAACCTCAGCCCATAACATCAGAAAAACAATTGGATGTAAAAAGATATGGTGTGATTGTAAAGGCGGGTCAACGAGTGGGGCTTTTGCTTCCGAATCTGGAGGGCATTAATACCCCAAGGGAGCAGGTTGCTGCTGCATTGCAAAAGGCAGGGATAGATTCTAATGAAGAATATTCTATGGAAAGGTTTGAGGTAATAAGGCATGAATAGGGATGGATTTGCGGAATCGATGGAGCCGGCAAAATTCTTCAACAAATTAGGGGATTCAAAAGTTCAATGTTTCCTGTGTCCACATAATTGTGTTATTTCGCCGGGCGGAATAGGGATATGCAGGGTTAGGAAAAATATAAATGGAAACCTGTGTTCTCTAAACTACGGGAAAATAACGTCCATGGCCCTTGATCCTATTGAAAAAAAGCCCCTGTATCGATTCAGAAACGGATCCCAAATACTGTCTGTGGGTACCTTCGGTTGTAACTTTAACTGTTCATATTGCCAAAATTGGGCGATTGCACACGCCAACCCCAAAACATATGATATGGAGCCCAAACAACTTGTAGATAGGGCTCTTGAGCTTAGAAGCGGGGGGAATATCGGGATAGCCTACACATATAATGAGCCTTCCATATGGTATGAGTTTGTATATGATACCACAGTGATGGCCAAAGAGGTTGGGCTTTCCAACGTTTTGGTCACTAATGGCTTTATTGAGATAGAACCATTCAAAAAACTTTTGCCGTACATAGATGCCATAAACATTGACATAAAATCCTATGACAAATTATTTTATACCGATATATGCGGGGGAGAACTGGAAAAGGTTAAAAAAATTGTGGAAATAGCAGCAAAAGACTGTCACCTAGAAGTAACAACACTGATTATACCCACCTTAAACGATAAGCCGGACGAAATTTTTGAAATGTCAAAATGGCTTTCTTCAATTTCACGAAAGATACCCCTGCACATAACTAGGTTTTTTCCAGGGTATAAAATGATGGATATTTTGCCGACACCGAAGGATATCCTTATCAGGGCGCAAAGAGAAGCCTTGAAGCATTTGGATTATGTGTATATCGGAAATGTTTAGGGTATATAATGTTACAGCAATATTAAGAATAAAAATTAGTGTTTTTTTTAATAAAAGAAGCTTACAAAAGAAACAAAATAAGATATAATTTTTATAAGTAATATGCATTTATCTAATATTCAGAACGGGGTTTTCGAATGATATTAATGGCTGGCAGAAATCTTGGGGATGTGTTAAAACATATATTCATGAATTTTGATATAAAAGGTCCATGGGATATTATAAAGGTAATAATTGATATAGCTATTGTATCCTTTGTCATATATAAATTAATAAAGCTGGTTAATGAAACAAGGGCGTGGCAGCTTATAAAAGGTATTTTAGTTATTGTGGTAGCTGCAAAGTTTAGTAGAACTCTGGGGTTTAGAACCATTTCCTTTATTTTAAAACTAACAATTGAATACATGGCTATAATACTGGTGGTTTTATTTCAACCAGAGTTTAGGAGAGGCCTTGAACAACTTGGTCGAAGTCGTTTTAGAAACTTTTTTGCATTGGAGGATGAGGATCTTAATGTTAGAATTAAGGCCCTGATTGAGGAAATAGTAAAATCCGTGACGGAGATGTCGAGGACTTTTACGGGGGCACTTATTGTAATTGAAAGGGAAACAAAAATAGGAGAGATAATAAACTCTGGTATCCGTTTGGATTCAAACCTTACAAAAGAGCTTTTAATAAATATTTTTACGCCCAATACCCCGTTGCATGATGGGGCTGTTGTCGTCAGGGATAATAAAATAAAGGCAGCTGCGTGCTTTTTGCCGCTGACAGAGAATTCAAATCTTAGCAAGGATTTAGGAACTCGACATAGGGCGGCGCTTGGGATAAGTGAGGTTTCGGATTCGGTGGTTGTTGTTGTTTCCGAAGAATCAGGAAAGATATCGGTTGCCCTAAATGGTGGGCTTACCAGAAATCTGACATCGGATACATTGAGGAAGGCCTTAAGTAGAAACCTTTTGGAGAAAGATGATTCTGCCAAAATGCTGGGGATATGGAAGGTGAAAACAAAATGAGCGAGCTGTTAAAAAAAGATTTTATAGTAAAGGTATTATCCGTGATCTTTGCTATATTCCTTTGGTATTTTGTTCTAGATAGCACCAATCCAATAGAAGGGACTGATATAAATGTCTCTTTGAGCATACAAAACGAAGATATATTAAAAGAGAAGGGAATTGTAATAAAAAACAGCAATTTCCCAAGGAATGTGTCCGTCAGGGTAAAGGGTAGAAAAAATAAAATAGATAATGTAAACTTGAACGATTTTGATGCCACCCTTGATCTTTCAAAGGTTGGGGATGCTAATGAAAGACATTTGCAAATTGATGTAAGGTACTTAGGGATTGATGTGTTTGAATATGGGGGAGCGGTTTCTTTTGAGGGAATAACACCGAAACGAGTCGATTTTGAACTCGAAAAAGTGGGGAAAAATTCTTTTCCTGTTAAAGTTATTACCACTGGGAGTCCACGGGAAAACTATAAAATCATTACTGTAAATGCTGTACCAAGGACGGTTTCGATAGAGGCTCCTGATGATATTATAGATTCCATTGGTGAGGTACGGGCATACATAGATGTTGATAATATGAACAGTGATACCGTGTTAAAAACTGAATGCTTAGTCTACGATATTGAAGGAAAAGAAATGAAGGAAATTATACAGCCAATGGGCATAGACATTAGTGTGGAGTTTGCAAAGGAGGTACCTATTGTACCTACTATCATAGGAAGACCAGCAAAAAACTATACTGACGGAATACACAGGGTTGTTCCGGACAAGGCGTTAATATCAGGGGCACAAACCGATATTGGTCTTATAGATAATCTAAAAACAGAGCCTATAGATATCGAAAACATGTCCCAAAGTACAACAAAGATCGTAAATTTAGACTTACCCGAAAATATCCGTCTTATAGAGACGCAAAGAAGTGTATATGTAGATGTTATTATTGAAGAAATAATGCCGGGGGAATCTAACCCCTAGTATAATGAAGTAGTTTTGGAGATGACAAAATAATTGAAAGTTCTGCTGAGGGCAACATAGTGCCCTAAGTGGGGTTAGCACTAATTAAAACTAAAGATACGGCATATAGTGGGATATTATATGCTTTCTGTTTTGCAAAAGCAAGCAAGAATCAATATAATTTGAAGATATATGGGATAAAGGGGGATAAATATCTTGGGACGTCTTTTTGGTACTGATGGGGTAAGGGGAGTAGCAAATTTGGAGTTGACTGCAGGAATGGCATACAAATTGGGGCAGGCTGGTGCCTATGTGCTAGCAGGCGAAGTAAAACATAAACCCAAAATTCTAATAGGAATGGATACCAGAATATCGGGGGATATGCTTGAGGCCTCACTGGTTGCAGGGGTGTGCTCCGTTGGGGCAGAGGCTATATGTCTTGGCATAACCCCGACACCGGCAGTAGCATATCTTACGAGGCTCTATAAGGCAGATGCGGGTGTGGTGATATCTGCTTCGCACAATTCGTATGAATTCAACGGAATAAAGTTTTTTAACTGCGAAGGTTATAAGCTCTCCGATGCACTGGAAGAAAAAATAGAATCTTTGATTCTAGATGATCCGACAGATTTAAGGCTTCCCATTGGAGGAGAAATAGGCAGGAGAAAAAATATAAATTCCTCCGATGAAGACTATATTAATTTTATAAAAGATACCTTAAAAGGGGATCTTAATGGTCTTAAGGTGGCAATAGATTGTGCCAATGGTGCAGCCTACAGGGTGGCTCCTAAAGTACTTCGTGAGATGGGTGCCACGGTTTATGTAATTAATGATATGCCAAATGGTGTTAATATTAATGATAATTGTGGATCTACCCATATGGAAGCACTTAAAGATTATGTTAAGGATGTAGGAGCAGATTTAGGGCTCGCTTTCGATGGTGATGCTGATAGGGTGCTGGCTATAGATGAAAAGGGTGAGATGGTAGATGGAGATCAGATCATGGCAATAATTGGCCTGGAACTCAAAAGGGAAGCCAGACTCCCCAAAGATACCATCGTTGCGACGGTAATGAGCAATCTCGGTCTTGATATTATGGCTGGGCAGATGGAAATTAATATAGTAAAAACCGGGGTTGGGGATAGGTATGTCCTTGAGAGTATGCTTAAAAATGGTTACCGGTTTGGCGGGGAGCAATCCGGGCATATTATATTTTTAGAGCATAACACTACGGGCGATGGACTGCTTACCGGTGTCCAGCTCATGGGGGTACTAAAAGCAACTGGTAAAAAACTTTCACATCTAGCTTCAATAATGCAGGTGTTACCCCAAGTCTTAAGAAACGCTAAGGTAAGAAATGAAAATAAGGGTAAGTACCTTGAAGACGAAGTAATATACAGTATGTGCAAAGAATTGGAACAAGAATTTCATGGGGAAGGCAGAGTCCTTATAAGGCCTTCGGGAACTGAGCCCCTTGTTAGGGTAATGATTGAGGGAAGGGATAAGGAGTATATTACTAAAAAGGCAATTGAAATGGTAAAAATCATTGAAGAAAGACTAGCATAATAGCTTGGACTAAGGCCCACAGATACTTTTTCAGCATTTGAATCGGTGTATATATTTTGCAATTTTAAAATTAATGTGAAGTGTTTATTACAAAATATATGGAAATGGAGCCTTGGGGTAGAATCCATAATTGCATATAATAATGTAAAATTTCTGTGACTAATTGCTTGTTTTATGTTATAATAAAAAAGAAGTGGTATTTATGTGGGAGTACATAGCAGGGGAGAGGAAAAATATACTTGACGTTTACACTGTATACTAATATATTTAAAGTGTAATAAGTTTATGTTTGATATATTGTATTTTCATATTTTCTTTTTTATATTTTTATATTCTTCGAAGTAATATACGTTGTTGCAAGATACTCATCTATTTGCGTTACTCATATTATTATGTTGTTTAGAATGAAGCTCTGAGGCTTTTCAAATCAATGAATAAAAAAATTAGAAGGAGGTGTACACTTAAAAGGGGTGATTGACCCGGTATTTATTGGTATGAATTTACCTTACTGGATGTTAGAAATCACGTTCAATGTAAAGTGTAAACATTTTTCTAGTATTCAGGATTGTAGGGCATAAAAATATTATAAAAACGGAATGCCCAGACTTCAATATCTAATGATTTAGATTAACTAATGGGAGGTAAAGTTATGAATTTTAAAAAAACAATGTGTGCTGCTATTGTTTTGACAATTGCATTATCCCTAATGCTGCCTGCAACGGTTTTAGCGTTGAAAGATAATGCACCGCATTTGCCGCCTTATGCAAATGACCTTTTATATGAAAGGATATTTGATGAAGGCTTATGTTATCCATGGCATACATGCGAAGATAGTGGTGGAGAGTGCCAGTTCCAAGTGGTGGATGTACCAGGGGAATCAGGTAATAGAGCTTTCCGCTTAACCGTTTTAGACAAGGGTGAAAACAAGTGGAGTGTCCAAATAAGACACAGAGGTATAACTCTTGAACAGGGCCATACATACACATTAAAATTTAAGATGTGGGCCGAAAAGGCATGTAAGGCTTATGTTAAGGTTGGTCAGATGGGTGAGCCTTATAAAGAGTACTGGAACAACAACTGGAACTCATATCAAGTACCAGCAGGAGGACAAGTACTGTCCGTTGAGGAAACTTTCACAATGAATTATCCAACAGATGATACTTGTGAATTTACTTTCCATCTAGGTGGGGAGAATGCAGCAGGTACACCTTACCATGTGTATCTAGATGATGTTTCACTTTATGATCCTCAGTTTATAAAACCTGCAGTGGCAATCCTTCCAGACGCTGATGTTCGCGTTAACCAGGTAGGATATATGCCAGTTGGTAAAAAGGTAGCAACTGTAGTATCCAGCTCAAGCAGCCCTCTAAACTGGAATCTTCTTGATTCTTCGGGCAGAGTAGTTAAGAGCGGAACAACCGTTCCCAAGGGTCTTGACGAAGATTCTCAGGATACAGTACACTGGCTTGATTTTTCTGATTTCACTACAGAAGGAAAAGGCTACTATTTCGAACTTCCAGGCGCAAGCACGGATACGAACTACAGTCATCCTTTTGATATTGGAACCGATATTTATTCAAAAATGAAATTTGATGCTTTAACATTTTTCTATCATAAGAGAAGTGGTATTGAAATTAAAATGCCTTATGCAGGAAGAGAAGATCTTTGCAGACCTGCAGGACATTTAGGCGTAGATCCAAACACAGGGGATACAAGTGTTCCTACATGGCCACAAAGTGACCAGTATGCCGGAATACCACAAAAGAGCTACACGAAGAATGTAACCGGTGGTTGGTATGATGCTGGTGACCATGGTAAGTATGTAGTAAATGGCGGTATCGCTGTTTGGACTCTAATGAACATGTACGAAAGAGCGAAAGTAATGGGTCTTACCAGTCAGGGAGCCTACAAAGATGGCGGAATGAATATTCCTGAACAAGGTAATGGATATCCTGATATACTTGACGAAGCAAGATGGCAGTTAGAGTTCTTCAAAAAAATGCAGGTAACTGCTAGCGAAGATTCTTCAATTGCAGGAATGGTTCATCATAAAATACATGACTTTAGATGGACAGCTCTTGGTATATTACCGCATGAAGATGCACAAGAACGTTATTTAAGACCTGTAAGCACAGCTGCAACACTTAACTTTGCAGCAACCCTAGCTCAAGCAGCACGCCTATGGCAGGAATTTGATTCCTCCTTTGCTTCCGACTGCTTGGCAAAGGCAGAAGTTGCATGGAATGCTGCATTAAAGCATCCTGAGATTGATGCTGAGCATACTCCAGGAAGTGGTGGACCCGGTGGTGGACCTTACAATGATAACTATACTAAGGACGAATTCTACTGGGCAGCATGTGAGCTTTACATTACAACTGGTAAATCCGAATATAAGGATTACCTTATGTCCTCACCACATTACCTAGAAATGCCTGCAATGATGGGTGGAACCAACGAAGATGATGGCCTATGGGGTTGCTTTACTTGGGGTACAACTCAAGGTTTAGGAACAGTTTCCTTGGCATTGGCTGAAAATGGTTTACCAGCTTCGGAAATCCAAAAAGCTAAAAACAACATTAAGGCTGCTGCGGATGCATGGCTTGCTAATATTGAAGATCAGGGCTACAGGCTCCCAATCAAACAGGCTATGTCAAAAGATGGTGGATATCCGTGGGGTTCAAACTCATTTATTCTAAACCAGATGATAGTTATGGCATACGCTCGTGATTTCACAGGCGATAGCAAATACATGGATGGAATTTATGACGGAATGGGTTATCTACTAGGAAGAAACGCAAAGGATCAGTGCTACGTATCCGGTTACGGAACACGTCCACTTTTGAATCCTCATGATAGAATGTGGACTCCACAGACAAGTAAGAAATTGCCATCACCACCAGCAGGGGTAATCTCTGGGGGACCAAACTCCCGTTTTGAAGACCCAACAATCAATGCGGCTGTTTTAAAGAGTGTTCCACCGCAGAAGTGCTTCTTTGACCACACAGACTCATGGTCAACCAACGAGATAACCGTTAACTGGAATGCACCTTTTGCATGGGTAACTGCTTATATCGACGAAAACTATGACCCAAGCAGCACCGGACCTGGCGGCGAAGTAATTTATGGTGACATAAACGGCGATGGCGAAATCAACACGCTAGATGTAGCAGCATTAAAGAGGCATGTACTTAAGACAAACCTATTGACCGGCGATGCTCTAAAGGCTGCTGATGTCAATCTAGATGGCAATGTAGATACACTAGACTTATCAATTCTTAAAAGGTACGTGTTAAGACAAATAGACAGATTGCCATATTAATCTAGGCTATAAAAATCAAGACAAAATAAATATAGCCCCACAGAAAGTCTGTGGGGCTATATTTTTGCAAGTTTACTTTTTAGGTTGTCTAATCAAAATTTGCGTCCACCCCCGCCATGGGTCCTCCCGCTGCTCCCCCTGTGAGTGCTGCTTTTGCCGTGGGAGGGGCTGTTCCTTTGTATTTTGGTTCTTGAAGTTGATTCCCTTATAAAATTATCCCTGGTTTTAGAAAGAGCAAAAGTGCCGCCTTTTTCATATGTAAGATGAGTTGTTGTAGTTTTACCCTTGCTGGAAAAGGATACAATAAAAGTTGCAGCTATAGCAAGTATTAGGGCTATTATATATGTACGAAGATTTTTGATCATTAATACGACTTTTGTCAAATAAGTATCTTTATTGGAGGGTACACCATTATATGCGTTCAATTGCACATTCCCAATAAAAACAAAGCAAGCGTTGTAGTAATCACCTTCGGAGAGATAGCCGGTTGCATTGCCCAGCATTTCGTTGATCCGAGCATCTGTAAAAATATCAATCGTGTTACCAGATGTGGAGATATGAACTTCTCTTTTGTCCATGTTTATGAGCATTAATATCCCCGAGGCTCTGTAATTATTATAATCATAGAAATCATCGGCAAATTTTTGAGAGGTTTTGCCGTCCGTGTCATCGGTTATAACTATGACTGTATCAAACTTGTAGAAGTTTGTGATACTATCAATAAAGTCCTGGAGGGATGCAATTTCATCCTCGGTAAGATAACCTAGGTTGTCTATGATATTATGGGAACTGTAGGCATAAAGTGGCAACGATGTACTAAGAAAAATCCCAAGGCAAATCAAAAGTATAACAATTATTTTTTTATGCAAGAAGAGCACCCCCAAAAACAATAATTATCCATGATACCGCAAAAACTAGCAGGGCAAAAACCACCTGTTTAACTGGGCTAATTGGGGTATCGCCAACCACTTTACCTGTTTGACCGTTTACAATAAATATGTGTTTTTTATCCTTGTATTTATTGATCAAAAGATAAATGGGTAGCATGGAGTAGGAATTATCTATATCGGAAAGCATAATATTTTTACTACTAACAGTGCAGGTGGAATATCCATTTACGGTATCTTTCAGTCTTTTTGCAAGGTAATTTTCCACCCTGCCATTCATAACAGTTTTTGCTTCATCGGATTCAACATCATATTTTTCAGCCATAAAACCTGACATATATTTCAATGAAAAATCTGTCATTTCGCTATAATTGAAAGGTTCTATCATATGCATGTATTTATCATCGAGCTTTTTTGAGGCATCTACAGGGATCTGGTTGTATCCTGCACATCCTGTCCTTAGAAAAGTATAATATTTAGTCTGAGTATACCTATAGTCTCCTTGAGTCCATGTCCTGACTTTTGTTGCATCGCCTTGGATGGTGCCGTTGGCATTACAATCAAAAAGCCAAAAGGGAGCGTATATCCCGGTAACTTTATCAATCTCTTCCTTTTGCTTAAACTCATTAGGGGCAAGTATACGCCTGTGGATCCATTTGCTATAGATTTGTTTTGCTTCATCAGATGTCAATTTGAAAGGTATAACACTTTTGGGTTTAAAGCGTCCGGAAAATCTTGTCTTGATCACGGCTGCGCTTTTGCAATATAGGCAAAAGGTAGCAGATGTTGTATCATCGGCTATCAGCTCCGCCCCGCAGCTATTGCATACGTATGAATCCAGCTCAGGCATATCCTCTTCAAGGGCAGTTTCCTGACTATGTTTATCAAACTGTTCTTTGGAGTACTCCACGGAGCAATAATGGCATTTCCAGCTTTGGGTTGGCGGATCAAATTGTAGTGAGGCCCCGCAGCTAGGGCATTTGTATTCTTTTACTGATTCCATTCGCATTCTCCTTATGAAAGTTATAATTTGTTGTTCAAATGTGTATGTATTACCAGTTGGTATAATGATATCAAATGAACAGGAGTCCAAATTATTTGAACAACACCTTTTAATTATACGATTCCAAAAATCAACTGTCAAACAATCGAAACAAATTATATTTATGTAAGCAATTAAAACAAAAGTTAATGGGGTAATCCGCTTGACATGCAACGTAGATTGTTATAAAACTAAAGTAATAGACAAACTTGTGTGATGGGGGATGGCTACAAGTTTTAAAAAAATTTAAGGAGGTAAGTCACGGTGACAGGAATAACTAAAACAACATGCTACTTTGTTATATTTGCTTTGCTTCTTGCTGCTACACTAATATTTACTTTAGATGAAAGAGTCTTGGCTTCACAAGATATGTTTGAATTGATTGGGTTTGCTACTTTAAACGGTGGTACAACAGGGGGACAGGGAGGTATAACTAAATATGTAAGTACAGGCAGTGAGATAGAGAGTCTACTCTATGATAAGAAAAAAGGAAACATAAACGAACCGCTGACTATATATGTGCAAGGTACCATAACTCCTTCAAATACAAAGGATAGCAAGATAGACGTAAAAGAGGTTGAGGATGTTTCCATTATTGGGGTTGGAACTAAAGGCGAATTCGATGGAATAGGAATAAAAATTGTAAAAGCCAAAAATGTAATAATTCAAAACTTAAAAATACACCATGTGGATACTGGTGATAAGGATTGTATAAGCGTTGAAGGACCTGCTAGCAACATCTGGATAGATCACTGTGAGCTTTACAACGACTTGGATCATGGAAAAGATCATTATGATGGCTTGTTCGATGCCAAAAAGGATAGTGAATACATAACTTTTTCTTGGAATCGGCTGCACCACTCATACAAGACCAGCCTTATAGGTTCCTCAGACAGTGATAATTTTGATAGAAAAATTACATACCACCACAATTATATTTCCGATTGTAACTCACGTTTACCAGCCTTTAGATTTGGGACCGGGCATATATTTAACAACTACTATGCAAACAATCTAGATACTGGGATTAACTGCAGACAGGGTGCAAAAATTAAAATTGAAAATAATTATTTTGAAAATTTTAAGGATCCAATTGGCTATTGGTATAGCAAAGAAGAAGGCTACTGGGATGTATCTAATAATTTATTTATAAATTGTACAGGAAATATGCCAACAGTATCCACCTGCAAAGTTGATATTCCCTATAATTACTCTCATGTATTGCATGCGCCGGAACAGGTGAAGGATATCGTAAGTGAGTACTCAGGAGTAGGGAAAATTGATGGAACAAAGCCAACGGAACCAACAAGTAAGCCGACACCAGAACCGACTAAGCTACCCACGCCGACACCAACGCAGCTACCTACACCGATACCAACAATAAAAATAAACTATGGGGATATAAATGGAGACAATAAAATTGATACGATGGATTTAAGGCTATTGAAAAACTATTTGCTAGGTAGCATGGATTTTAGTGATGAACAGTTTCTTTGCAGTGATCTGAATGTTGATGGAAGTGTCGATACCAGTGATCTTGTTTTGCTAAAAAGGTATTTACTAAAACGAATTGATAAATTGCCCTATAATGTTGATTACCCAAGTGATCCTACCCCGCAACCGACCCAAAATCCAGACGCGGGGGATGTTATTGTACACGAAGCGGAAGCGGATAGTAATAATTTTAAATATGCTAGGGTAGAATCGGATTATGTTATTTTTGATCAGGTGAAAGATGCATATGTAGAGATGAAAAAGGTTGGTTCCCCCATAAGCGGTGAAGTGATGCTTACCTTTATCTACTCAAACGGCACGGAAGATAATTTGGAAATGGAGATTAAGGTAAATAGTAACACTGTTGAAAGTAGAAAGGAATTTCCAAGCACGGGTTCGTGGGATACATGGGGTTCCCTTACAGTTGTGACAAACATGAATAGTGGTTTTGACAATATTATACGGTTTAAAAGCAGGACAAATGATGGAGGACCACTGCTTGACAAGGTTATTATCGAAGCAGTAAAATAATTTGTCCATATGGGCTGCAGGCGGGGAGTGAACTTTTTCCGCAACTTTAAATTCAAGTACATATTTTACAATATGAAAAATGCAGGAGGCTACCAAAAAGGCCACCCCCCTAAAGGGTCTTTTTGGTAGCCTTTAACTTATCTAATTTAATCATATTCATTTATATAAAGCTTTTTTATCGGGTTATACAATTCCCTAATATACAAGTTATACGATCTGGAATCCAGTTATTTACATTAACATGCAATATGTGATATGTTATAATTAAAATAAGAAAACAACTTTAAAATCGAGCCTGCTTGCCGATAATATATATATCACCTTTTCTCCCTAGCAATACCCCAGAACAATCCAAATACAACTATACATAATGAAATAAGAAGAAAAGGACAGTAACGGCCACAGATTATAAAAGAGCAATTTAGGGTCAGATTCTACGTACCAATTACCTTAAAATAATTATATAAATCCAGTATTATTCCGAAATGGTAGGTGTAATTTATGGGGAAAAGTCCAAAGCCCAGGAACTTCTATAAAAAAAACAAAATTTATAACTGGTTTATTAAAAAAGTTAGGGTGCGAAGGTTTGCTAGGCTAAAGGATGTAAGTGTTGCTATCAAATTAAATGTTATTATATCTGCGATCATAATTTTATCCCTATCGGTGGTGATATTTTATTCTTTTGGGACTGTACGGAATATATTAATTGAGCAGGCCAAAGAATCAACATTTCAAGTAAACATGCAGGCCACCTTAAGTATACAGATGTTACTTGAAGAGACTGATGCCCTTGCAACGGATTTAAGTAGAAATGATCAGGTAGCACAGCTGGTTTCTAAGATGGGAAATTCCCAGGATGAAAAAGAAAAAAACAGATATGCGGGTCAAATCAAAGCGGAATTAACGGATTATGTTGCCGCCCATGCCGATAAGATGAATGCTGTTTTGGCGGTTTCTAATGATTATTATGGTTCCTTCTCGGGTCAACAGGGCATAGCTGTGAATCAAGATATAAAGGAAGTATTAAGTATCAACTCTTTTATCGAAGGGGGTTTGAATACAAAATGGTATCAGCCCTATGCACAGGATTTGGATATTGTTCAGGATAGTACAGGGATGGGGGGGTATGTGATTACCCTTGCAAAAAAAGTTTTTGGCAGCACAAGCCTTAAAAGTCAGGGGAACCTATTCTTCTACCTCAATTATAATAAATTTTCGGATATGCTTGGCAAAGTGAAAATAAATCATGGGGGATGTATCTATGTAATTGGAAATGACGGGAATTTAATAATAAATCCCAGAAACGAAAATCATTTTGGTTTATCTATTGGGGATTTAAATCAGGGGGATAAAGAACAATTCTCATATCTGAATGCGGATATTATAAAAAAGATTAAAACGCAGCAGAGTAGTGTATTTACTGATGAATTATATGGGAAGAATATGCTTATTACCTTTTCGACCATAGATACGATAGGGGATCATGATCTTGGCTGGACTGTTGTAACGGTAACAGAGATAAAAAGGGTTACTGAGGGTGTAAGTAAAATTGCCTACCGTGTAATTTTAATTGGGTTGACCTGTTTGGTACTAGGAATCTTTTTTACTTGGTTTGTAAACAGAGATATCACCAAGAATATACGTTTGTTGGTTAATAGGATGGAAAAAGTAAGCTGTGGTAACATATCCATTGATTATGTGGCAGAGGATAGAAAGGATGAGATAGGCAGACTTAGCAACAGTTTTGCAAAGATGATACAAAACCTGAATGGATTGATAAGAAGCATTAAGGAGGCATCCAATATAACGGTGGACGCATCGACAAATGTATCCTCAAAAATTCAGCAAACATATGTATCTATAGAGGAAACAAACGCCATTTTGGACATGATACGCAAAAAGAGTGTAGAGCAAGATAGCATCGTAAAAGAGGGGAAGGGAAGGGTACTAACAACGAGGAATCAGATCGATCAAGCAAAAGATACAATGGATAATGTGGATAGTATTATATCAAAATCTAAAGTT
>JAAZML010000027.1 GCA_012798835.1 Clostridium sp. | reverse complement strand
GCGGAATCCTTTAATGCAAAATTGAAAGCATTCAGGGCATCTCTTAGAGGGGTCAGTGATATTAAATTCTTTCTTTTTAGAGTCTCAAACATTTATGCATAAACACATACTTTTACGGGTGATCCGATAACAGTATCTATTATTTAAATGCTTTTTTTGTCTGATGAACCATGATATATTATAATAAAATGAATAAAAAACTATTTTACCTCTTGATTTTAATAGTCGTAACCTCATGTAAGGGGGGCAAATCAAATCATGAATTCTCTAAAAATGAAAAAGATCAATTTCTTAATGAGGTTGTTAAAAATGCGAATGTAGTTATTGATGGCATTACAAAAAACCATAGAGAACCGGCTGACCAGTTTCTTATTTTAACAAGACACCCATTATCTGAAGAAAAACTCAAAGAATATAATGAAAATAATGGGACAATTTACTACAATGAAAATGATATACATCATTATGCCACTTATGTGATTAAAAGCTATGAATTACTTGATGAAAATAGGAATCATCTTTATTTAGTAGATTATGGCCGAGCACCGTATTTGGCGGCATCTTCCTTGTGGAGATACGATGGTATTTTATGCCAACATTTGACAATTGACCTAAAGCTGAATGAAAAATTTGAAAAATTAGAAGGATATATAGTGATCGAGTTTGAAATGCCCGATAGTTTTTTTAAAAAGATGAAAAAAGAAACCAAAATTCCAATAAATATTACAATAGATGACAAGGATCTTTAAGAAACAGATCTACGGCTTGTTTCATCGTTCTAATTTACTCCTATCCATTGGAGCAGGTGCCAGTTCTGCTCCAAATAAATTTAACACCTGATTCACCTTATCCATTCGTAAAGTTTGTTTGCCTTGTTCCAATTCACGAACAAAACGAAGTCCCACCCCTGCTTTTTCAGAGAGATCTACTTGAGTTAAATCATATTGCTTTCGCATTCGCTTTACATAATCTGACAATGACAAATTCTCCATAATTATACCCTTTAGGGACTAATTTAGCAAATAAACAGGTAAATATACCCTTTTGGGTATAAAAGAGGTCGTGATTCGGTATTGATGACTTTTGGGGTATACCACCAAGGCGAATCCGTAAAGAAAAGAGGGTGTTTTAGAAACAAAAGAGCTATCCTTACCCCATCGCTTGGAGAGGAAAAATCCTCCAAAATTCACTTTCAAAAGAAAGTAAGGAACGAGTGATAGGAAAAGCTCCTGTTTTTATGTGTACAACTCGGATTGAAATAAAAAGAATAGATCTATTTTTAATGCCAATCCTTAATCTCTAATCTCTTAACACTTGTCTCAATAAAGTAAATACTTCGGAGGGTTCTTTAGCAACTCTTACACCAACTGCTTCTAATGCAGCTATTTTTTCCATGGCTGTTCCCGATCCACTTGAAATGATAGCTCCGGCGTGTCCCATTTGTTTGTCTGCAGGAGCTGTCTTTCCGGCAATAAAGCCTACCACGGGTTTCGTAATATTCTTTTTTATATATTCGGCAGCCAGTTCCTCCGCATTCCCCCCTATTTCCCCTATGATTACCATTGCCTCTGTGTCGGGATCGTCTTGAAACATTTGCAGTAATTCCTTAAAATATAATCCCACGACAGGATCTCCTCCCATACTTACTGCTGTAGATTGTCCCATTCCGTTTAATGTTAAATGATGTACAACTTCATAAGTAAGAGTACCACTACGGCTGATAACCCCGATTTTCCCTTTTTTGAATATCTGTCCGGGAAGAATACCAATAAGAGATTTTTGAGGGGTGATGAGTCCTGCACAATTTGCTCCTATCAACATCGCCCCTTTTAGCTGTACAAAGCTATAGGCTTTAACCATATCCAAAGTAGGTATACCCTCTGTAATACAGATAATAAGCTTAATACCTGCATCAGCCGCTTCCATTATCGCATCGGCAGCAAAACGCGCAGGAACAAATATAACAGAGGCATCTGCCTGTGTTTCCTCTACAGCGTCGTATACGGTGTTAAATACAGGAACTCCCTGAACCCTTGTGCCTCCTTTGCCCGGACTTGTACCCCCTACAACCATTGTTCCATATTCCAACATTTTTTGTGTGTGAAAGCTACCATCTCTGCCGGTAATGCCTTGTACTATCAAGCGTGTTGATTCATTTATAAGTATGCTCATATCCGTCGATTTATTAGTTGAATATTTTTTTATTTTGATTGTTGGGATAGCTCTACTGCCATACGGGTGGCTTCCCCCATGGTTTCGGCAACTTGAAAGCGCGTCCCTTTAAGTAATTCACGTCCTTCCTTTTCATTAGTGCCTGTCAGGCGAACCACTACAGGAATATCACTATCTATTTGCTCAAAAGCACGTAGTAGTCCCATAGCTACATCGTCACAGCGGGTAATGCCGCCAAAAATATTAATGAAAACCACTTTGACTTCCGAATCTTCTAAAAGTAAATTCATTGCATCAATCACTTTTGTTGGATTAGAACTACCTCCTATATCTAAAAAATTGGCTGGGTTACCTCCGTATAGCTTTATCATATCCATAGTAGCCATAGCCAGTCCCGCTCCATTTACCATACAACCTATCTCTCCCTCAAGATGCACATAGCTAAACCCCCTCTCCTTGGCATAAGCTTCTATTTCTTCTTCCTTTGTTGGTTCAAACAAGGAAAGGATCTCAGATTGACGATACAATGCATTATTATCAAAAACCATTTTGGCATCGATCGCCATTAATTCTCCCTGTTTAGTAACGACCAATGGATTAATCTCGGCAAGTGAAGCATCTTTCTCTACGAATAACCGATATAACTTTTGCAATAGAGTTGCCATTTGATTTACAAGATCTATGGATTCAAAAAGAACGAAGGCATATTTACGGGCTAAATAATCGGGAAGCCCGATAAGAGGGTCGATGCTAAATCGATAAATCTTATCAGGGGTTTTAGCTGCAACCTCTTCTATATCCGTTCCACCTTCGGCACTCATTATTAATATCACCGATCTGGAATTGCGGTCTAACGTAAAACTGAGATAATACTCCGATTTTATATCAATGGCTTCACTGATGATGACTTTAGTTACAGGGTAACCTTTGATTGTCAAATTCAATATGTTTTCTGTATGAAATAAGATATCATCCTTACTTTTTGCAAGCTTCACCCCTCCGGCTTTCCCTCTACCTCCGGTTAGCACCTGCGATTTTACTACTGCAGCTTGTACTCCCATTTGTTCGTATGCCTCCAATGCTTCATCCACACTGTGGCAAAGAATATATTTCTCTACAGGGATACCATAAGCTGAGAATAGATTTTTTGCTTGATATTCATGTGTCTTCATATATAAAAGATTTAATTAGTTATTGATATTTTCGTTAGCTCTTACTTTCATTTTTTCTACTGATACCCATTTTTATTTTTAGCCTTTCTCTTCCTAATGGATTCAAAGTCCAAACTCATCAATCAGACGTTCCACCTTATTGCGATCTAAATTTCTTTCGACTGTAGGATAAACAAGATCAGGCTGTATTTTGTTAAGCTATTCTTGAGAATTAATTCTCTTTTAGGTGTGTTTTAACATTTAATTCAATAAATTTTGGAAATAACAAATCGTTTTTTGATCAAAAGGTATGGATGATAGTATTAGACTATTTTGATGAATAATGGAAAAAACGGATAAAATGACCCCTTGAAAACGGAGGAAAGAGGACAGTTAAAAACGGTTGAAACTGACCACTCGAAAACGCTCCAAACTGACCCCCTAAAAACAGTTTAAATTGACCCCTCGGG
>JAAZML010000029.1 GCA_012798835.1 Clostridium sp. | reverse complement strand
AGCGGTGAAGTTCTACAAAAAATTCGTGATATGAATTTACATACCCTCGTGGTACCCCATAATCTTTTTACAAAAATTTCGGACACAAAGACACCGCAGGGAATCCTAGCGGTACTAAACATGCATAATTATAAAGTAGTAGATCTATACGATAAAAAAAACTTTTTTGTTATTTTAGATGGTATTCAGGATCCTGGGAATATGGGAACAATAATTCGGACTGCCGATGCGGTTGGGGCAACTGGAATTGTGTCTACAAAGGGATGTGTCGACATCTATAACCCTAAGGTGCTAAGAGCTACTATGGGATCTTTATTTCGTATTCCAATATGCTATAGTGAAGATGTTTTTGGGGCGATAGATGATATGAAGGCGAGAGGAATCCGGATCTGTGCGGCACATCCTAGAGGTGATGTGACCTGTTTTGAAATGAATTTAATAAAAAACATTGCGATTGTTATTGGAAATGAAGCTAGGGGTATAAGTGAAGAAATTAGGCGATATGCCGATGTATTAGTAAGAATACCCATGGTTGGGAAAGCTGAATCCTTAAACGCTTCGGTGGCTGCTAGCATACTGATGTACGAAATTCTAAGAAAGGGAATGATGGAATTAGGAGAACGCTCTTGATTTTTGTCAATTCAGGTTATTAGATGGTGCATTTGCTCGATTCGATACGAAATAAGGATTATATGGGCAGAGCTGCCTTGTTAATTCACACCTTTAATGGTATACTTACCATTAGACAGTTTTTTCGACGCTTATTTTAAGCGTATATGTTTTGAATTATTCTATTTGGCATATAATAAAATATGCTCCTATGTAAAATAAGTTCTTTTTATGTTAATGAATATTGAAAAATAAGCTTAAAAATATACAAACAGGAGTTGACGTTAATGCGAATAATCTTTAACATTTCATATGTTGCGGTTTTATTGGTAATGCTGTCGTATTTGTTGTGGCTGTTGTTTTTCAAAAAGAAGGATAGACAGCTTGTTAAGATACGGGATGCATCCTTAACCGGTGAAGAGCTAGAAACACATGCTAGGGAAATAGCCCTTGAGCATACGATATCCAAGAAGATAAGTCCATTCATTTGGCCTATGCCTAGAATGAATGATAATTATAAATATATAATTTCTGTTTACAAGGAGATGAACGAAGATGTAATGGGGGGAATCAATACAACCCCAGCGGCAGAATGGTTATTAGATAATTTTTATATAATTGAAGAGCAAGCAAAGGGTATAAGAAGAGATATTACAAAGAAAGATTATTCAAAGCTTCCTATACTCAGTACCGGACATCTAAAGGGCAACACTCGCATATATGCCATTGCTTTAGAATTGGTTTCCCATACTGATGGAAGGATCGATGAGCATGTACTTTTAAGATATATAGATGCATATCAGTCTAATAATGTGCTTACAATTAAGGAACTATGGGCGCTGCCTACAATGATAAAGTTGGCACTTATAGAAAATATAAGGTACATTTGTGAGAGATCTACACAAACCCAAAGACAAAGACGTCGGGTTGAGGAGATCCTTGAAGATTTCGACGAAAACAATGAAAACATGTACAAACTTATAAGCTCAATTGACGCTGAGCTTAAGGGAAAATACCAAGTAAGTTCTGCATTTATTGAACATCTTGCATATAGATTCAGGAAAATGGGAAAATCCTACTCCCATGTTTTGGGATATATTGATGAAAGGCTCAATGAACTGGGCACTTCGGTGGATGCTGTTACACACAAAGAACATAATGAACAGATTGTAAGAAAAGCATCAATTGGCAACTGTATTATAAGTCTTAAGTATATATCAACTACCAACTGGGTAGATATGTTTGGGAAATTGAGCCATGTTGAAAACATCTTAAAAAACGATCCAATAGGGGTCTACTCCTCCATGGATTTGTCCACACAAAATTATTACAGGGAAAAGGTAATGGAGCTGGCTTCCCAATTTAGTGTCTCCGAAACACATGTTGCTAAAAAATCAATTGAGCTTGCAAATAATGCCCTAGAATTTGAGGGTGAGAGCGGAAGTAAAAAAGTGGGGCATGTTGGATTTTACCTTGTGGGTAAGGGTATCGGGGAGCTGGAAAAAGAAATAGGATATGACAGGACATTAAAAAGAAGGATGGCTGCAAGAATAGGAAAGAGCAGGGGCTTTTTGTATGCAGGATCTATCGTGGTACCGCTAATTTTAATCCTAGCTGGGGTTGCGTATTATTCATTTGCAAACTCGAAACAGGATAGATACGGGGTGCTTTTAGCCGCCTTGGGTGTATTGGTATCGATAGTTCCGATGGCGGATATCGTAATTGGCATTGTGAACTGGGCGATTAACCGCATTTCAAAGCCTTCCTTTTTGCCCAAAATAGATATGAAAAACGGAATTCCATCTGAAAAAGCGACCATGGTTGTTATACCTGCTCTTTTACCTAACAAGGAAAGGGCAAAAGAACTTATTGACAACCTTGAAATATACTATTTGGCAAATAAGGAGCAGAATCTGTACTTTGCTCTTGTGGGAGATTACAAAGATTCATCAAAAAAAGAAATGCCTGAAGATAAGGAAATAATTGATGTTGCACTTAAAAAAATCGCCGAGCTAAATCAGAAATATAGCGGGGAAAATAACGATATATTTTACTTTTTCCATAGGCATAGACAATTTAATGACAGACAGGATAAATGGATGGGGTGGGAAAGAAAAAGGGGAGCCCTTATGGAGTTTAATGGGCTGCTTTTAGGTGAGAAGAAGACTAGTTATTCTATTAAATCTCAGGATATGAATAAGGTGCCCCGGGTGAAATATGTTATTACCATTGATGCCGATACCATATTGCCCTTAGGAGCAGCAAAAAGATTGATAGGTGCGATGGCACATCCCCTTAACAAGCCCGTAGTAAATGGAAACAAGGGTGTCGTCACGGAGGGATATGCCCTTTTGCAGCCTAGAATCGGGTTTGATATGGAAAGTGTTAACAAATCACTTTTTTCAAGAATATTTGCAGGTGAAGAGGGAATGGATCCCTATGCTAATGCCATATCAGATGTTTATCAAGATATTTTTGGTGAAGGTATTTTTACAGGGAAGGGCATATATGACCTGGAGGTTTTTCAAGGACTCTTGAAAGATGCCATACCTGATAATACCGTGCTAAGTCATGATCTTCTAGAGGGCTCTTATGTAAGGACGGGTCTTGTAACCGATATTGAGTTGGTTGATGGGTTTCCTTCAAAGGCCAACTCCTATGCGATGAGAAATCATCGTTGGGTAAGAGGTGACTGGCAGCTTATACCTTGGCTAAGAAGGACTGTAAAGGATCGTGGCGGAAATACAAAAGAAAATCCTTTATCAGCATTGACCAAGTGGAAGATAGTTGACAACCTAAGAAGAAGTTTAGTTCCCCCTTCCTTGATGATACTTATTATACTATCTTTGAGCATTTTGCCGGGGAATCCCGCTTTTTGGATGGGGATAGCAGCTTTGGGTATGTTTTTTCCGCTATTGACAGCCGGTATAGATTTTATTGCATCAAGGCGCTTAGGTACTATCGTACTTAGAAAGTATATTCCGAGAATAAGTGGAATAAAGGCAACCCTTCTCCAATTGGTATTACAATTTATTTTATTGCCGTATAATGCATTTCTAATGGTAAATGCGATAGGTGTGACACTTATTAGAGTGTTTATCACAAAAAAGAATATGTTAGAGTGGGTAACTGCATTGGATGCGGAGGTGTCTTTGAAAAACACCCTGAAGGGATATAGCATAAAAATGAAGACAGTGATATTGCAAGGCATTATCATTGTCGGTCTTACAGCTTGGTCTAGACCCCATTATCTGGCTGTAGCAATCCTGCTGTTTATCCTTTGGTCATCGTCACCATTTTTGGCTTGCTGGATTAGTAGGGAAAGTACCTATGCCAAAGAGCTTCTAAATGATGTACAAAAGCTGGAGTTTAGAAGGATAGCAAGAAAGACATGGAGATACTTCGAGGATTTTGTGAATAAAAAAGGAAATTATTTAGCACCGGACAATTATCAAGAAGATCCCCCCAATGGGGTGGCCTACAGAACATCACCCACAAATATTGGACTGGGGATGCTTGCTGCATTGACGGCTAGAGATATGGGATATATCGGAACGCAAGAACTGTGTGATATCTTGTGCACAACCATGGATACCATTGACAAAATGGAAAAATGGAATGGACACCTCTACAATTGGTATAATACACAGACCCTTGAGATGCTAAAGCCAAGGTATATATCTACCGTGGACAGCGGTAACTTCGTTTGTTATCTTATTGCCCTGAAGGAGGGCCTTAAAGAGTACCTTGAAAAACCGCTCATTGATCCTGTATTTGTAGATGGGATATATGACACAGCAAGACTTGTCAACTGGCAAGAAGGAGATCCTAAGACATATACAGATCCCCTTAGAGAATGCTTTAGAGTTATTGAGGATAAAAACGATCCCACGGGTGCTGTTCTGTGGGCAAAGGCTTTATCAAAACTTTCTGTGGGGGATGGGACTGTACCTAAAGAACGGGATGTTTGGAAGTCAAAGCTTGATAATATGCTGAATATGTTCAGGATGGAAATAGAAACGTATTTGCCCTGGGTCAACACATTTGTAAAGCTTTCCGAGCAACCTGGGGTACTTGAAGGTAAGGCAAAATTCCAAGAATTAATAGATGGCATAGCGGAAAAATTAGGCTATGGTATCGTGATATCGGATATGCCTGAAGTTTATGAGGATGCAATTGGGGAGATTGATAGAGCTAAAAAGATGATGGATCAAAAAAGGGGTTCAGGAGATCTGACATTTTGGCTTAATGAACTAAAAAAGGGATTGGCAGAAGCGGCGGGCAACGCAAGGGTATTAATAAATAGGATTAATAATTTAATTGATAGGATCACAAAGTTATCCGATGAAACAGAGTTTATTCATCTTTACGATGAAAAGAGGCAACTTTTTACGATTGGATATAATATCGAGGAAAACGCTCTAACAAACTCATATTACGATCTACTATCTTCCGAGGCAAGACAGACTAGCTATATTGCTGTGGCAAGGGGCGAGGTTGATTTTGAGCATTGGTTTAAGCTTGGGAGAACACTAACACAAATAGAACGTTATAAAGGGATGGTTTCATGGAGCGGGACAATGTTTGAATATCTAATGCCACTGCTTATTATGAAAAGCACCAGAAATACCCTTCTTGATGAGACATACGCTTTTGCGGTAAGAAGCCAAAAAAGGTATGGGAAACATAGAAATGTGCCTTGGGGGACGTCCGAATCTGGATTTTACGCTTTTGACATAAACCTTGATTATCAATACAAAGCATTTGGGGTTCCATGGCTAGGGCTAAAAAGGGGTCTTGTTGAGGATATGGTGGTTGCGCCGTATGCAACTATGTTGGCATTACCTATAGATCCCAAGGGTGTATCAAACAACGTGGAATGCCTAGTATCGGCGGGGGCAGATGGTCATTATGGACTATATGAGGCCATAGATTATACCCCGGATAGGATTCCAATAGGTGAAAAGAAGGGCATAGTAAAAAGCTATATGGCCCATCATCAGGGCATGAGTATTTTATCTATAAACAATTATCTTAACGATAATATTATGCAACATCGTTTCCATGCGGATCCTATGGTGGAGGCAGCCAAGCTCCTCCTCATGGAAAAGATACCTACCAATATTGTTTTCACAAAAGAGAACAAGGAAAAAATATTGCCATTTAAGGATGTTATATACGAGGCGGTGGATTTCCATAGGGCATATAAGGCCCCTAACTTTGAACTCCCAAGGACTCATATCCTTTCAAACGGAAATTATTCTGTTATGGTGACCGATAAGGGGACCGGTTATAGCAAAAATAAGAATCTAGATGTAACCAGATGGAGAGAGGATACTATCCGGGATATGTACGGCATGTTCTTTTATGTGCGAAACACCAATAATAGTGAGGTGTGGTCATCGGTATATGCCCCTATTGACAAAAAGCCTGATAACTATAAAATTGCTTTTACACCAGGAAAAGCTCGATTCCAAAGAATGGACGGGGATATAAGTACGCAGACCGAAATAATTGTCAGTGCGGGGGATAATGCCGAAATTAGAAAATTAACCCTAACAAATCACGGGGGGGAAGAATGTATTCTTGAGCTTACTAGTTACTTTGAATTGGTTATGGCTCCGCATAGTGCGGATATAGCACACCCGGCTTTTAGCAACCTGTTTATACGTACGGAATTTCTGCCGGAATACAACAGCCTTATCGCAAGCAGAAGACCAAGAAGTGCAGAGGAAAACCCCGTTTGGCTAGTGAGTACGATGGTAGTCGATGGAGATAAGGTCGGTGATTTGCAATACGAGACGGATAGGATGCAATTTATCGGCAGAGGTAGGGATGTATCGAACCCTATAGCCTTAGAGCCCAGCAGACCGCTTTCCAATTCTGCCGGTGCTGTTTTAGATCCAATAATGAGCTTTAGGCAAATGGTTAGGATTGAACCTGGCAAAACAGCGAAAATATCTTTTACGACGGCCATAATAAAAAGCCGGGAAGATGCTGTGGAAATGGCGGCAAAATATTCTGAAGCATATGTTATAAAAGATGAAATCAGTATGGCTGTAAGCAGAAGCCGTGTGGAAGCTAGATACCTAAATCTTAGCATTGAAGAAATTGAACTGTTCCAGGAAATGCTCCCACATATATTGTTTTTAAGTCCTCACCGAAGGAAGAATTGCGATTGTATAATTAGAAACACCAAGGGACAGTCTGCCCTGTGGCCTTATGGGATATCAGGGGATATTCCCATTGTACTTGTCGTGCTTAATAATGCTGAAGATATTGATATAGTGCGGGAAATACTTAAGGCCCACGAATACTGGAAAATCAAAAACATTAAAATAGATTTAGTAATCTTAAATGAAGAGGAAAACAGCTATACTAATCCATTAAACAGCCTATTGTTTGATATACTTGCGGATAGTCATGCCCATGGTATAGTTAATAAGCCTGGAGGGGTCTTTGTCCTTAAAAAAAGTAGCATGCCCAAAGAAGATATTGATTTAATTTGTGCGGTTTCAAGAATGGTATTAAGGGGAAATGAGGGAGATTTGGAAGAGCAGATAAGATATGCTACTGCTAGCCACAGTCTGGAGGCTAAAAAATTTAGCAAAAAACCAATACACCACGAGGCAAAACTTAGCAAGAATACAGAACTTCATTTTGAAAACGGGCTTGGCGGGTTCAAAAAGGATGGAAGCGAATATGTAATCTATCTTGAGAATTGCCAAAACACCCCAATGCCATGGATAAATGTAATTTCAAACCCCAAATTTGGTTTTATTGTTACTGAATCGGGGTCTGGATATACATGGTCTGAGAACAGTCGCGAGAATAAACTTACCCCATGGTCAAATGATCCTGTATCTGATACACCCGGGGAGATTCTCTATCTATTAGACGAACATACGGGGGAATTGTGGTCTACTACACCGCTTCCTATAAGGGGGACGGAGCCTTATGCTATAAGACATGGTTTTGGGTATACTGTATTTGAGCATATAAGTCACGGTATTGCACAGGAAATGACACAGTTTGTTCCCGTGGAAGATAGCGTAAAGATTAGTATATTAAAGCTTAGGAACGAAACAAAGCAGCACCGAAGGTTGACCCTGACATATTATGTAAGGCCGGTGTTGGGCGTGAGCGATCAGCTTACTGCAACCCAGATAAGTACAGAAGTCAACGAACAGGGGGCGATTATTATAAGAAATAATTATAACGATGAGTTCCCTGGGAGGATTGCCTTTGTTGATGCATCAGTAAAAGATAGGTCTATAACCTGTGATAGAAGGGAGTTCTTTGGGATAGGGGGTCTTAAAGATCCGGAGGCAATAAAAAGGGCAAACTTATCTGGTGCCGCTGGTGCAGGTTATGATCCATGTGCCGTCATAAATGTTAGCATAAGTCTTAGTCCGGGACAGGAAAAGGAGTTTACCTTTTTACTGGGGGCGGGTGCAGATATGGGCGAGGCAGGTAAACTAATAGGTAGATACCGTAAGCTCGAAGAAGCCAAAGATGCATTGGTTCAGGTGAAGGGTTTTTGGGAAGATAAGCTCAGGACAGTCCAGTTTACCACCCCGAATACTGCAATGGATATACTCTTAAACGGGTGGTTGATGTACCAAGTAATATCCAGCAGGTTGTGGACGAGATCAGCATTTTACCAATCCGGCGGTGCATATGGCTTTAGGGATCAACTCCAGGATTGTTTATCCCTTACCCATGTTTGGCCCGAGATTACAAAAAGACAAATACTTCTTCATTCAAAACACCAGTTTGTAGAGGGGGATGTCCAGCATTGGTGGCATGAGGAAGGGTACAAGGGCACTAGAACCAGATTTACCGATGATCGCCTGTGGATGCCGTATGTACTAATAGAATATCTAGAAGTTACTAATGACTACAAAATACTAGAAAAAGAAACCCCCTTCCTTGAAGATGAACCATTAAAGGAATTTGAGGATGAGGCCTACCGTATCCCGAGGGTTTCAAAGACTTCCGCTAGCTTATATGAGCACTGTAAAAGAGCCATCGAAATATCCCTAAAATTTGGTGAGCATGGGATACCGCTCATAGGATCAGGCGATTGGAATGACGGGATGAATACCGTTGGAAATAAAGGCAAGGGTGAAAGTGTATGGCTAGGCTGGTTCCTTTATTCTATTTTAAAAGGGTTCGCCCCAATTTGCGAAAGGATGGGGGATGGGGATTTGGCACGCAGTTACCTACAAACTGCTGACAAGATAGTTCAAGCAATAGAAGACAATGCCTGGGACGGAAACTGGTATAGGAGAGCATATTTTGATAATGGTGTGCCAATAGGTTCAATACAAAATAGTGAATGCAAAATTGACTCCTTAGCCCAAACCTGGGCAGTTATATCCAAAGGAGGAAATAAGGAGCGCATCACTGACGCAATGAATGCCCTAGAAAATTATCTGATTATGAAGGATGAGGGGCTTATAAAGTTATTAACTCCCCCCTTTGATCAAAGTGATTTGGAACCGGGATACATTAAAAGCTATGTTCCCGGGGTACGTGAGAACGGGGGACAGTATACACATGCGGCTGCTTGGGTAGTTATGGCTTTTGCAAAGATGGGGGATGGCAATAAGGCTATGGAGCTTTTCGATCTCCTAAACCCGATTCACCACACAAGAACGTCCATGGATTGCTCTAGATATAAGGTGGAGCCCTATGTAATGGCTGCGGATGTTTATTCGGTTCCTCCCCATACAGGTCGGGGGGGATGGACATGGTACACAGGTTCGGCTGGGTGGATATATAAGGTGGGGAGCGAAAATATCCTTGGATTCAAAAAGGTGGGGAATTTTCTTATAATAGAGCCCTGTATACCAGAAACATGGAAGACATTTAGTGTTAAATATAGATATGGGGATGCGACTTATTTAATAAAAGTCAAAAATCCCGATGGAGTTAGCAAGGGTATAAAGAAAATTATTGTTGATGGAGAAAGAAGTAATAAAAACCAGATCCCACTTTCCGATGACGGAAAGGATCATAATATAGAAATACACATGGGATAGGGATGGGGCTGTTTAAATCCCCTCCCTCGTTTAAGAAGGTATGCCAAATACAGAAGAACACGAATATATAGTAATTTTAATAGACAATTTTAATAGAATGGATTATAATTATATCTAGATTTTACTATATATCTATAGGGGGAATATAATGGATTATTTACAGAGGTCTTTTAAATTCTTAGGAAGGTTTTTAATGGTATCCTTACCAATTATTGCTCTGACCATAATAAGTGGGATTTTACAAGGTATCATAAATAACAGCTCGGGTATTGCTGAGTTAATGGAAAATATTATAGAATTGTCTAGTTCCGGTAACGCAAGTTCAGGAGAAATTCAAAGTATGCTTTCGGAAAATATAGGTGTATTTTTAATGGCTATAGCTTTGTACATGGGTATTGGGATAGCAATTAGTTTTTTTACTGTACCCCCTACTTACGGAATGATAAACAAAGGACTTTCGGAGGGTAATGTTAGTCTTGGGGATTATTTTCCTCAGATGTTTAAAAATTTTACAAAGTACGTAACTTATTATCTGGCAACGCTTGTTCTTGGGTTGATATGTGCCACGGCATTATCGGCTGTTGTTTTGCTTCCTATAATTGCCTTAACTACGGCGAAGAGTTCTGCAGTAATGATTATATCTATTGTAGGCACCTTTCTGCTTTTGGGGGTTATAGCTATAGTTTTTACCGTGATAAATACTTTTTTATCCTATGTGTTTCCTGCCATGGTAGTTGATGATTTGCAGATTATATCTGCCATTAAAAGGGCATTTGAGATTGGAAAATCATATTTTTGGCCTACACTGGGAATTCGTTTATTAGTTGGTTTAGGTGCGGCAACTATATCCAGTGTTTTGGGAGTCCCCCTTGGAATGTTTGCACCTCCGCTTATTGTTGGGATTATTACAGTTTTACCATCGGCTTTAGCTGAAGTTATTTTAAATATCTTCTCTATAATTGTGTACAGAAGTAAAACTGGCAAAGAACAAGTATTTTGATGTGAAAATTTTTTGGGGATTACCCGAGACCAGCAGAATAGGGTATTTGAACCATATACCTTATTCTGCTGGTCTTATTTTGATTTTCATTTGGTTATCGTGTATGCCCAATATAGCGGTTCCTCCCTTGGATAACCTGCCGAAAAGAATTTCATCGACAAAGAGCGTTTTAATTTTTTCATGGATAACCCTAGATATTTCGCGGGCACCATAAGCGGATGAAAGACCCTTGGCGGCAAGCCATTTATAGCATTGTCCTGTGACCCTTAATCTTATGTTTTTGTGCCTTAACTTGTCTCTAAACTGCCCTATAGCCTTTCTTGCGATGAGTACCGCTATATCCTCATCAATATGATTAAATATTATGGTTTCATCGAGCCTATTTCTAAATTCAGGTGAGAATATACGTTCTACTTCCCGAGATACGGAAGTTTTATCAATATTTCTATTATCAAATCCGATCATTGTTTTTCCAATTTCGCGTGCCCCCGCATTTGAAGTCATTATAAGTATGGCATTTCTAAAGTCTGCCTTTCTTCCGCTGTTATCTGTCAGGGTAGCATAATCCATTACCTGAAGGAGAACATTAAATATATCTGGGTGAGCCTTTTCAATCTCATCCAAAAGTAGCACGCAATTGGGATGCTTTCTAATGGCATCTGTCAAAAGACCGCCTTCCTCGTATCCAACATAGCCTGGGGGTGCACCAATTAGTCTTGCTACAGTATGTTTTTCTTGGTATTCACTCATGTCATACCTGATAAGGGGTATGCCAAGTACAAGAGATAATTGCTTTGTTAGTTCGGTTTTACCGACACCCGTGGGTCCTACAAAAAGAAAGGAGGCCACAGGTTTGTCGCTTTCATTGAAACCAGCGCGGGCTATCTTTATTGCATTCACAACAGATTCCACGGCGGTATCTTGTCCATAAATTTGCGACTTTAGTTTCCTGTCAAGACCTTTGAGGGTTGATATTTCGTTTTTGGAAACACTTTGTTCGGGAATTTTTGCGATGAATGATACTGTATATTCTATATGTTTTTCCCCAATTGTGGCGATTTTACATTCATCCTTGGTATTCAAACGAACATAGGCACCCGCTTCATCCATTACATCAATCGCTTTATCGGGGAGGTACCTGTCTTGAATGTATTTTGAAGATAATTCCGCAGCAAGTTGCAGGGCTTCTTTGGTATACTTTACACCGTGAAATTTTTCGTAAACATCCTTCAATCCTACAAGAATATTGTATGTATCCTTTACAGAAGGTTCGGGTATCTCAATTTTTTGGAATCTCCTTGACAGGGCACGATCCTTTTCAAAGTATTTTTTATATTCTTCGTAGGTTGTCGAACCAATAAAACGTAATCTACCTTGAGTAAGAAAGGGTTTTATGATACCAGAGGCATCCATTGTACCATCTGAGGCAGAGCCGGCCCCTACAATTGAATGAATTTCATCAATGTAAACAATAGCATTATCCTGTTCACTTATTTCATTTAGCACCCTTTTAATGCGTTCTTCAAAATCGCCGCGGTATCTTGTTCCAGCAATCATACCTCCCATATCGAGGCTGTATATCTTACAGCCCTTTAGGGATTTTGGTACATTATCTTTAACAATTAGATCGGCCAGACCCTCTGTTATAGCAGTTTTGCCGACACCGGGATCCCCAACGTGGATGGGGTTATTCTTAAGCCTTCTCGACAGAACTTGGATAGTACGCCTTATAACATCCTCCCTCCCAATAAGTGGGTCCATATTTCCGGTTTGTGCTTTTTCAGTAAGATCGGTTGTAAAATTTTTCAGAAAGTCTGCCTTTGAGAGGGGATATTCGCTGTCCCCATAATCAAAATATTCCTCAAATTCATAGCCTTCTTCGGATTGGTATTCAGGATCAGCATATCCTTCGGAGGGATCCTCGGTATCGTGTGCTAGGGTAATCCCATGAGATATATACCTTAGGACATCTATTCTCCTTATTTTGTTTTTTTGCAGTATATAACTAGCAAAGGATTCTTTTTCTGAATATAAAGCTACAATTATATCGCCTATAAATACCAAATCCTTACCCGATGATATGCAATGCTGTGCGGTGGATTGCATTACGCTGTCCACACCAATAGACTCAATGGGTTCCCTATCACCTATGATATTGATATTTATATCAAAGAATTTGAGTAGCTCACTTTTTAGTTTATCAACCTCCCCGCCGCAATTTTCAACTATATCCCTGCCTTCATCAAAGAGTAGGGAGGCATATAGAATATGCTCAGGGGTATAATATTCATGATGACGAAGCTTTGCTTCATTGTATGCTGCAAGCAAAATTTTGTTGGCTGTATCATCTAATCTCATTAATTCCTACCTTGCCTTTACAATTTTTTATTTTAAGTCGGACAAATAGTTCTGCCCTGATTACTCCGGTTCCATAATTATCATAAGAGGAAAATCGTTTTTAAGAGCCATCTGTTTTACTTGGGCAATTTTTGTTCTGGCTATATCAAAGGTATATACACCAATAACACCTCTGCCTTTTTCATGGGTATCAAGCATGATTTTTGCCGCATCTGTGGGGCATTTATGGAAAACTGCAATAAGCATATCAACAACAAAATCCATTGTGGTGTAATCATCGTTGAGCAATACCACTTTATACATCCCAGGTTTTTTGAAATCAATAATGGTTTCTTTTTTATATATCTGATTTTTCTCCATACAAAGCCACCTCCAAACGATAAACGATATTTCCATAATAGAATTATAACAAATAAAATCAGGTGATTACAACCCGAATTATTGTTTGTTTTCTTGGTATATCATAACTGGCAGGTAAAAATGCTATGGGAGTACAAAAATCATGAATACAAGAGAGAAGAATAAAACACCGAAAGAGATCCAAAATAAGAACATGAAGATGCGGAAAATAAAACTTAAGTTTAACAATATGGTTAATTCCAAAGTTATATTCAGGAATATTAAGTTGATGTTTATAGGATTGATTATCGGTTTGGTTAACGGGCTTTTTGGATCGGGAGGAGGAACAGTAGCTGTTCTTGCCATGGTTTTGCTACTGAAGGAGGATGAACATGCAGCCCACGCAACCGCAATATCTATTATACTTCCTTTGACCCTTTTGAGTGCATATTTTTATATGCGGGGCGGATATATAAAATGGGGTTTGGCGGTAAATGTAATGCTAGGTGGAAGCCTTGGGGGCTATATAGGTGCGAAGATGCTAAATTTTTGTCCGGCACATATTTTAAGGAAGATATTTGCAGTTTTTATGCTACTGGCGGGCATTAAACTAGTTCTTGCCTGAAGGTTTTTAAACATATCCAGACTAAATAACGCTGGAGGAGAAATATGATTTTATTTTTGGTAGGTCTAATCTCCGGAATAATAAGTGGCATGGGAATAGGGGGCGGTGCAATTTTAATACCTGCTCTGACGGTGGTTGCCGATCTGGAGCAACATTTGGCACAAGGTACAAATCTTTTGTTTTTTATACCTACGGCAATAGTCGCACTTATTACCCATATAAAAAATAAAAGAATTAATTTTAAGCTATCAATTCCCCTTATTATTTTCGGGTTACTGGGGGTTTATGCGGGCTCAAGAATAGCAATAGCGGCACCGGGGGATCTTTTAAGGAAGTTTTTTGGGGCTTTTCTTTTCCTATCGGGGATCTACGAGGCACTAAGGAGGGGGAAGGAAAGGTAATGGAGGATCCTTTCCCCAAAACACCAAAACATAATGCGCAATTAAATTTTTAGACCTTGGCATATATTGTGTTTTAGGGTATAATAGTATTAATAATATATTTAGCAAATTTCGCATAGCATTAGTACTAGCAATATTTTTTTAAATCTCCATAATAAATTCAATTCTTGTTTTCATATTTCTTGCTTGTTTATAAAAAAGGGGTGGTGTTATTGAATAATAAAAAGGAAGCAATAAACACAACAAGTAGTGAAAATGTCAAGGGCTTGTTCGAAATAATAGCATCTAAGATATCCGTAGACAAGGGCAAAGGTATGTTAACAAATTTGGGGGAGAATATAAAGGATAACATCCAAGAAAAATCTAAACAGGCAATGGATTTTATCCAGTCCCTAAAAAAAGATAAGATAAGAAGTCTTGAGAATCTATTGGATATAACAAAAAAAGATCTAAAAAGAGCAGACAAAAAGACATCCTTTTATACCACAGAGATCGGTCGAGTCGTTATAATCGACAAGGATATATGGGGTGAACCATGTACTGCCACGATTAAAGAGGGCAGCAAGGTTGTTATAAAAGTCGTTAAATTCTTTAAAGGCCGTCCCTTCCTTTATCCGATGTTTGATGAAAAACCCTTAAAGGGTGAAATTATATTTATGGATGAGAACGAAATATGGTATCGCGATGTGGACGAGGCAACTTTAGTGCTGTTTAAAAATAACGAACCTGACTTTCTAAATGTAAAGCTAAAAGACAAAATGAATTTTAGTAATACACAAATCATTAAACATCTACATAATTGTAAAATGCTGCACCTTGAGAAGAGATTAAACAACTTATTATTGGTAGAAAGACAAGTGAAAATAGAGGATATTATTACAATACGAAGGGGCCATCTAATTTACAAGAATAAAGATAACGAATTTTCGATACTTATTTTTGACGCACTCAAAAATCTGCGGGATGAATTTTCGCTAAAAAGATTACCGATTTTGAGTGAAGAGGCGATGGATGTGCTTTTTACCGAGGATATTGTTACCTATGTAAGAACAAAAGAATATTCTTTTGCAAACTTTAGAGAAAGCGATGGTTACATAGAATATTGGGAGAACGTAGGGAGCAAAAGAATATGTGTTATGAGATGCAGATTCTGAAAACGGGCATTTAAGGTGATGTGTTCGTTTCCTTCACAAGGCGGATTGTATACCTTGTAGTTAGATCGCTCGAGCACCTTACTTCAAAGGGATTTGCCATCTTATAACCGGGTGGGAATTTATCTTTTTGAACCTCAACATCATAAAAGCCTTCAGGCAGTCTTAGTACAGCAACACCTTCCTCGTTGGTCAATGACGCATACACATCGGGAACTTTTTCCGTTTTTGTGCTTTTTGGAGAGGTGGTTTCGTTGTTTTCATAGGTCCGATCACTATTATTTACAAAAACTTCGATGTTTTTAACATGCAGATTATCTTCGTCTAAAAATTCAATTTCAACAATCCCTGTATTATTATTACCTGATTTGTCCTGATCCAGATCGAAAGTGATAATAGTAGTTCCTACAGATTCTAGGTTAAATAAAAAGGGTGAGGGAAGTATGTACTTGTTTATTCCATATGCAGCGGAAAACTCAAGCCAAAAGGGGCCCTTAGCCAAAGTGAATTTTGCACAGCCCGTTTCATCGGTTATGGCATTTAAGGCATGATATTCGTTTTGGGTCTTGCCTGCCTCTTCAGTGGCTTTTATCCTGATACCAGATACGGGTGATTTATTCTTGGCATCGAAAAGCTTGATCTGGAGGGTATATATTGTATCATCCTTTGCGGCTATTATTTCGGTATGGGCGTTTGCATTGGTGAATCTTGAAACAACACTATTAAAATTATTCGAAGCAAATACCTTTCTAAATGAATGTAATTGGGATGAAAGTACCCCAAGAGTAAAAATTAGTACTAGGGTAACGGCGGTATACTTAATTGTTTTAAAATATCTTTGTGAGGATCTTGCTTCTAGGGTAGATCCAAGATATCTAATGATAGCAATTTTATTTAGGTACAACGTTAAAATTGATAAAAAAGCTATAAAAACAGCACAGGCTGCACAAAGAATAGAAATAGGGAGGGTACAATTTAAAAAATAAGATAAGATTACCTCATCTTTAAGGGGTATAAATACTGCAAGATTGCTGATGTTATCAGGGATAAATTTCAAATAAAGCAAAAAACCCAAAACTGCGGCAAGAAGGTTTAGGATGCCTGCAAAAATCAAAGATCTAAAAATCCATTTAAGTATTTCTTCTAAATGCTTGCTCAAACCGAGGGCTACAAAAAGCAAAGCTATGTAAATAAACGGGGATATCTTTTGGACAAAACCGGAAATAAAATAAACTAGTCTTATCGAAAGCATATAATCAGTTATGTAGCTATGATTTACAGATCTTAGAATAGCACTTAAGCTAATTCTTTTTATTTTGCTTAGAATATAATCCGAATCGTTTTGGGAAAGTGAGGGCGGATCCTGCTGAAGTCCCGTATCAATTTTAATATCCGGCAAAAGGCTGGTTTCGGCTCTAAAATACTTAAAAAGCCCCTCTGTTGTGGAATCAAGATTTTCCCTAATCATTTGTGGAGATATTGAACCCTGAAGAAGATACAACATTTTTTTTTGGTCTTCATCAAGGAACAGGGAATGTTTTAATGCATCATTAGACAAATTATCAAATAAAATACTGACCTCACTTTGAACCTCCGAATATATATCATTTTTTTCAAACAATTTCATGTGAAAATTTAAATCCATTATAGTTGCATCAAGAAGTATGGTTATTACCCAAAGGAAGATGAATATCCCGGATAAAAATGATGTTAAAAGTAGTATGAATAATTTTGCTGCTCTTTGTAGTTTTTTCATAATGTATCTCCTTATCAAAGACTGTCCAACAGAAAAGTCAAATATATTGAAAATCGTATTTTAAAATACTTGTATTATCTATTATATCATTAAATCCTATAAAATTTGTTTGGAAAGTATTATACTATTAAATAACTTTCAACGATGATGTGGGGGCGGCTTTTAATGGGGATGCGGACAAACAAGCAAAATAAAAACAGTTTACTTTGTTGCCGTAAATAATATATGTTAATATTGTATATGGTAAGATTATCAGAACGCCGATATACAAAATGCAAATATTAAAACCTGTATAAATAATAATTTACTATAGGTTTCACACAAGGGGGTAAAAAATGGATAATATTTATAAAAATGCAAAAGAAACAGCTGCATATATTGAAAACAGAATCCAAGGTGCGGCAAATATAGCAATTATTCTTGGCTCGGGTTTAGGTCCTTTAGCGGATGAAATAAATGATGTGATAGAGATTGATTATAAGGATATACCAAACTTTCCTGATACCACGGTTAAGGGGCATGAAGGGAAGCTTATTTATGGATTTTTGGGGGGCAAAAGGGTAATAGCAATGAAGGGACGTTTTCATTACTACGAGGGGAATGATGTATCCCAAGTTGCGTTTCCCATTAGGGTGTTTAGTGCATTGGGGATAAAAAGCCTTATCGTCACGAATGCATCCGGCGGAATAAACAGGGCCTTTAATGCAGGGGATCTTATGATCATTAGAGATCATATAAGTTTTTTTGCACCCTCTCCTCTTAGGGGGAAAAATGTCGATGAATTTGGGTTTAGATTTCCAGATATGAGCAAAGCGTATGATCCAGGGCTTATCGAAGTATGTAAGAAGGTTGCCGACCGAATAAGGGTACCTGTGAGGGAAGGTATATATGCTTTTGCGCAAGGACCAATGTATGAAACACCAGCAGAGATAAGAGCATTGGCGGGCTTGGGTGCCGATGCTGTTGGTATGTCTACGGTACCGGAGGTTATTATTGCACGACATTCGGGCATGAATGTGCTTGGGGTTTCTTGTATAACAAATATGGCTGCGGGAATACTTGATGGGATTTTAAATCATGAAGATGTCATGGAAACAGCCAAAGAATCCGAGAAGAATTTTACGTTTTTAATAAAAGAGACCGTATCAAAGATGGAGGGATGAAAATGAAGAGCTTGGTCCGCGATATTAGCCTGGCAGGAAGAGGAAAACAGAAAATTGAATGGGTAAGGCAGAATATGCCTCTGCTTAGAACCCTTGAAGAAAGGTTTGTAAAAGATAGGCCTTTTGAAAATATAAGAATTGCGTTATCAATACACCTAGAAGCTAAAACAGCATACTTGGCAAAGCTTTTTGCGTTGGGTGGAGGCGAGGTTTCTATAACGGGGAGCAATCCGCTATCCACACAGGATGATGTTGCGGCAGCGCTTGCTAAAGAAGGCCTCAGGGTATACGCATGGCACAACGCTACAGATGAAGAATATATTGGGCATCTTAATCTTGTACTAGGGTGTAAGCCCAATATTATAATTGATGACGGAGGAGATCTTGTACATCTTTTGCATACATCAAGAAAAGAACTTTTACCCAGCATCATGGGAGGATGTGAGGAGACCACAACAGGGGTAATAAGATTGAGGGCAATGCACAAAGAGGGAGTGCTAAAATTCCCTATGGTTGCAGTAAACAATGCCTACTGCAAATATCTATTTGATAACAGATATGGCACAGGTCAGTCCGTTTGGGACGGGATCAACAAAACAACCAACCTAATAGTAGCCGGTAAGGATGTTGTCATCGCTGGTTATGGATGGTGCGGCAAGGGCATAGCTATGCGTGCTAGGGGCCTTGGAGCTAGCGTTATAGTGTGTGAGATAGACTCTATAAAGGCGGCTGAGGCTGTTATGGATGGTTATAAGGTGATGCCGATGGCTGAGGCTGCAAGGTATGGGGATGTTTTTATTACTGTAACGGGCTGCGAAAGGGTAATACATGAAGAGCATTTTAGCTCTATGAAAGATGGTGCTATACTTTGTAATGCTGGGCATTTTGATGTTGAGGTAAGTGTGAAGGAATTGGAGGAGGTTGCGGTTTTAAAAAAGCAGCAGCGGAACAATATAACTGGGTATAAAATGGCAAATGGAAAATGGATAAACCTTCTTGCAAGGGGGAGACTTGTAAATCTTGCGGCGGGGGATGGCCATCCAGCAGAAATAATGGATATGAGCTTTGCCTTACAGGCCATGAGTGCTGAATACATTTTGGAGAATAATGGGGAGTTAAAAAATGCAGTACATGAGGTACCCGAAGAGATCGATCGTGAGGTTGCTGCAATGAAACTTAGCTCCTGGGGAATACAAATAGATAGTCTTACAGATGGTCAAAAAAAATATTTAGACAGTTGGTGCTAATGATGTGGAAACACTAACCTGCGTTAATATCAAATGCAAATATCATTAAGGATGAAAGGAAGACCAGATTGTGGGTACAATCATTAAAAATATCGATGTAATAACATGCAATGATTCAGATGATGTAATAACAAATACAAATTTGGGGATAAAAGATGGGTATATAGAGTTTGTTGGTGCAGAACAAAAAGAGCTGGACAAATTTTCTGCAAACAAGATCATTGATGGAGAGGGTAGTCTTGCTGTGCCTGGGTTTGTGAATTCGCATACTCATAGTGGCATGACCTTGTTAAGGAACTTTGCCAATGATCTTGCCCTGGAGGAATGGCTTTTCAAAAATGTGTTTCCCATGGAAGAAAAGCTTAGCCCTAGGGATGTATATTGGGGGAGCCTATTAGGAATAGCGGAGATGATAAGAACAGGTACCACTACCTTTGCAGACATGTACCTTTATATGGAACAGGTAGCGCAAGCTGTAATGGAAACAGGCATAAGGGCTAATCTTTGTAGAAGCCCACTAAAGGACGGGAACGATAGTGTGGATGATCATATCCGTTGTTTTGATTATTTTAGGGAATGGAACAACCATGCAGACGGGAGAATAAAGGTTTATGTGGAGGTCCACTCGGTATATCTTTTCGATGAAATTTCCTTAAAAAAATCAGCCCAAATCGCAAAGGAATTAAAAACAGGGATTCACATACATATTTTAGAGACTTTAGGGGAGAGGGAAGAAAGTATCAAGAAATATGGCATGAGTCCAGCCCAAATTTGTTTGAAAACCGGAGTTTTTGATGTTCCCGTGATAGGGGCACATTGCATTCATTTATCTCCTGATGACATGGATATAATCAAAGAAAAGAAAATAAATGTGGCACATAATCCCACCAGCAATCTAAAACTCGGGAGCGGAATAGCCAGGATAAATGAAATGTTGGAAGCAGGAATTAATGTTTCTTTAGGGACGGATGGAGCTGCAAGTAATAATAACCTTAATATGCTGGAAGAAATGCATCTTGCTGCCTTGATACATAAGGGAGTACATGGGGATCCCCTACTATTAAAAGCAAAACAAGTATTGAAAATGGCAACTTCAAATGGCGCAAAGGCACTGGGCTTTGAGGGAGAGATAGGGATGATTAAAGAGGGAATGAAGGCGGACATAATTCTTATTAATACAGACAAGGCGCATTTGTGTCCCCTAAACGATCCCGTTTCGGCTATGGTATATTCCGTGCAGGGTTCCGATGTTGAAACTGTGATAATTGATGGTAAAATTGTTATGGAAAAGGGCGAGCTAAAAACCATAGATGAAGAAAAAGTCAAGTACAAGGTAAGGCAAATAGCAAAAAGAGTATTGAGCTAGCCATATATTTCCCAATAAACATTTATTATGGTTTTTGATATTTCACTCCATATGCGTGATATAAATAAATTTAATGTTATTCTTGACAAAATGGGTTTTAGGATTTAATATTTTATATATACCGCAGGGTACCTGTATTATCAAACCTAAATATTTTGCAAAATATACATTAACTCAGATGCTGCGAAGAAAGTTAGCTATTGACTTATAAATGTTGATATCTTGGTTGCATTTGCTTATATAAAGCTTTTGCGGCTTATATATTTTAAATATTAAGGTTTTAATGTATTGCTGGGCGGTGTAGTGCTTCAATGCTGGGGTAGCTCAGATGGTAGAGCAATTGATTCGTAATCAATAGGTCGAGGGTTCAAGTCCCTTCCTCAGCTCCAAAAGTAATGGTATATTTATCCTTGCGCACCGTGATTTTCCTTATTATTCATTTGACAAGAACCATATAAATACAAAGAAATGCATTTATATACACCGAACCGCAAGGCAATTGTGCCCATTGGCGTTGACTAAAATTTCAAACTCGTGCAAAACGTTGTAATCTCAAAATTTCTCTGCTATAATTAAAAGGTATAATTAAAATGGAATTTACTGCATTAGACAGGAAATACAATTTTCCTAAAGATGGGCTCGAGTAAAGGAAGGGGCAATTCTAAATGGGAAGACATATTGATATTTTAATAGACAATATGGAAAAAATTATTGTTGGGAAAAGATCTGTAATAAAATATCTTCTTGTGGCAGTTTTAAGTAATGGACATGTTTTGATAGAAGATGTGCCAGGTGTGGGCAAGACACAATTGGTCGCAACCCTAGCACGTTCTGTAAGTGGAATATTTAACAGGATCCAGTTCACGCCCGATGTAATGCCTTCGGATGTAACTGGATTTTCGATGTTTAATCCAAGTACACGGGAGTTTGAATATCGAAAAGGGGTTGCAATGTGCAATTTTCTATTGGCCGACGAAATAAATAGAGCCTCCCCAAAGACCCAGTCGAGTCTTTTGGAAGTCATGGAAGAATTTCAGGTCACGGTAGATGGTAAGACGTATAAAACACCTCAACCCTTCATGGTTCTGGCTACCCAGAACCCAATTGAAAGTTTTGGAACTTATGCGCTACCCGAGGCTCAGATGGATAGATTTTTCCTCAAACTCAGTATAGGGTATCCAAGCGATGAGGAAGAAAAAAAGATAATAGACAGGTTTGGAAAAGAAAATCCCCTTGCGGATTTGGAGTTTGTGATGACGCCTCAGGAACTTATATCTATTAAGGAAAAAGTAAAAAATATTAGGGTAGTGGAAGCTTTGAAAGAATATATAATAAAAATAGTTATTGAGACACGGAGCAATAGCAATGTTGTTTTGGGATGCAGTCCCCGCGGAAGCTTAAATTTGTACAGGGCTTCCAAGGCATGGGCATATATTATGGGGAGGGATTATGTTATTCCCGATGATATACAAAGAATGGCTGTGCCCATATTATCACATCGGATTTTAATGAATCAGAATGCAAAAATGGAGAATATCAATGCGTCAGGACTAATAGAGGATATTTTGCACAAAACAGAGGTCCCGGTTATCTGAACAAAATTATGTGTAGGGGTGTGACTTCAATAAGCTACATAATATATTTTTTTATGT
>JAAZML010000078.1 GCA_012798835.1 Clostridium sp. | reverse complement strand
TTTATTGTTCGTCTTGCTTTTAACAGCAACATTAATCCCATTAACTGCTTTTTCGGCTGTAGATCCTTATAGCAACAAAACAGCAGAGGAAATGCTGGTTGATATGGGGATAGGGTGGAACTTAGGGAACACCCTTGAGGCCTGCGGTGACTGGATAAATGGAAAGACAGTAAGGGATTATGAGACCGCATGGGGAAATATTATTACAACGCAAAGCATAATTGATGGTATTAAGGAAGCCGGATTTAGAACTGTTAGAATTCCGGTGGCGTGGTCTAACCTTATGGAACAGGATTACACAATCAATCAAGGGCTTTTAGAACGTGTCCGAGAAGTAGTTGATTATTGTTCCAATAGCGGTTTGTATGCTATTGTGAATATACACTGGGATGGCGGATGGTTTGAAAATTTTGCGACCGACTATGATGAATCTATGAGGAAATATAGGCTTATTTGGACTCAGGTAAGCAATTATTTTAAGGATTACCCCAACAATCTTATTTTTGAATCCCTCAATGAGGAAGGGTGCTGGGATAATATTTGGAATAGGTATAGCGGCGATACGGGACAAAATAAGGTGCGTGCATATAATATTTTAAATGATATGAATCAGGAATTTGTTGATATCGTAAGAGCATCCAAAGGAAAAAATGCAACCCGCTGTCTTCTTATCGCAGGTTATGCTACGGATATAGATCTAACATGTGATGATTGCTTTAGAATGCCTCAGGATAACATCAGCAAAAAACTAATGATTTCCGTACACTACTATACTCCTTCGACGTTTACAATCCTATCCGAAGATGCATCGTGGGGAAAATCTGCAAGAACTTGGGGGACGGCTGCGGAAATTAATCAAGTAACAACTGACTTTCAGAAGATGAAAAGGAAATTTAGGGATAAGGGTGTGCCGGTTATTATAGGAGAATACAGTACTGTTTTACAGAACAAGGAACATGAAAGTGTGGTACGGTATATTTCGACTGTGTGCGAGGTTGCTTATGATATGGGTTTTTGTCCTGTGTTTTGGGATAACGGGGAATATTATTCCAGAGAACAAAAAAGATTCAGGGATCCGGATGTTGCGGACATATTTTTAGAGTACAAAGATGATATCAAAGTAACTCCCACGCCTGTTGAACCAACTCCAAGCCCCGGGAATATTTTAAAAGGCGATTTGGATGGGGATGGTGTTATTGATTCAATGGATTTGGTTTACATGAAGAAATATCTCCTCAAAACAGTTAATGACTTTCCTAGTGCAGATGGAAAATATGCTGCGGATCTAGATGCCAATGGTTCTGTAGATTCTATGGATCTTACAATACTCAAAAGATATTTGCTCAAAATCATAACTGATTTTCCCTCTTAACAAAATACAGGATCTAATAAAACGGAGCAGCAATAGTTTCTTGGCAAGTTTATAATACTATACAAGGGAATATCAAAAATCTTATGTGTTAAAGGCAAAACAATAGAATCCGGATAATGGGGGGCAGCGCAAAAGCGACTCCCCGTTATTTTTTATACAGGGGATTTTGCAAAAGAGATATAAATATTGAGGGATCAATACAACCATGGTTTAAGTATGATATAATTTTTATAGCTTTAAATTGCGTACAGGATTTTAAAAAAGTCATTAGACTACTATAAATTGGAGGTTTCATAATGAAAAAAGTACCCTTTGAAGAACTTTCATCTCGCATGGGTAGGTTTTATGCGATAATGGACAAACACAATCCGGATTGGGAAATAGCTGTTGTTTTCAGCAAGATTAATTTATATTATTTTACAGGTACTATGCCTGAGGGTATGTTGATAATCCCCAGGGGAGGAGAACCAGTTCTTTGGGCCAGAAGGGATTTTGGTAGGGCACAGGATGAATCTCTTTTTCCTTTGATAAACCCTATGAATAGCTTTAAAGATGCGGCGGCCACTTTTTCTAGTATACCGGACACAGTATATATTGAGATGGAACATGTTCCGCTTGCATTTTATAAAAGGTTTCAAAGACATTTCCCTTTTAAAGACGTAAAACCCTTAGACAGGCAGATTTCCACATTGAGATCCGTTAAAAGCCCCTATGAGATTGGTATAATGGAGAGCTGCGGGAATATACACAGGAGGATTTTGGAGGAATGTGTTCCAAATATTTTGGAAGAGGGAATAAGCGAGGCCGAGTTTGCGACTAGATTATATTCAACGATGGTAAGGGAAGGGCATCACGGTGTGGCACGTTTTGGCATGCTGGATACGGAGATGCTTTTAGGACATATATGTTTTGGAGAAAGTTCAATCTACCCTACATCTTTCAATGGCCCCGGGGGTGGTTATGGAATGAGCCCCGCAGTTCCCCTTTTAGGTAGCCGCGAGCGCAGACTTGCCATGGGGGATTTGGTGTTTATTGATATAGCATGTGGTTTGGATGGTTACCATACGGATAAGACAGTGACATATATGTTTGGTTCTTCTTTATCCGACGAGGTTATAGAGCAGCACAAAAAATGTGTGGACATACAGGACAAAATGGCGGACATGCTAAGACCCGGTGCAATACCAGCTCAAATATACCGAGAAATCCTAGACGGCCTTGATTCTACTTTTAAACAAAACTTTATGGGATTTGGCAAGAGGCGAGTAAAGTTTTTGGGGCATGGGATTGGATTACATGTGGATGAAATGCCTGTTATTGCGGAGGGTTTTAATGAACCCCTTGCAGAAGGGATGGTATTGGCATTAGAACCCAAAAAGGGTATCAAGGGTGTAGGTATGGTAGGAATTGAGAACACTTTCAAAGTTACTAGGGGGGGCGGACAATGTATAACGGGAAATAACCCCGGTATGATGCCTTTATACTAACCTGGATATTCTTTTTCTAAATTACCGAAATACGCTCACTTGGATATTTTTTTGTTCGGGTTTTTCGATGCACCCAGTTCTACTAATTTTGGGTTAGGCACATAATACAAGGTTCACATTTAGATATTTTGATGATAAAATAAAGGTATAGCCATGATCTAGCAGGATATATAATTGATCTTCGTTTTAAAAGCGTTTAGTGTTTGTATTTACTATAAACGGGTTAATTAATAAATATTAAAATATAAACTGCAAAAATAGGGGGAGATTAATGGTGAAGAAGATTTTGGTGCTTTTACTGGTGACAGCAGTGACGACTATCGCATTGGTTCCACAGGGTTTAACAATCTTTGCGGCAGATTATAACTACGGGGAAGCACTCCAAAAAGCAATAATGTTTTACGAGTTCCAGCGTTCCGGCAAGCTTCCGGAGGATACAAGAAACAACTGGAGAGGTGATTCCGGACTCAATGATGGTGCCGATAACGGGCTTGATCTCACGGGAGGCTGGTACGATGCCGGTGATCATGTAAAATTCAACCTTCCGATGGCCTACACCGTTACCATGCTGGCGTGGAGTGTTTACGAATCGCGGGAAGTCTACGAAAGTAGCGGACAACTTACATACATATTGGACAATATCAAATGGGCAACAGATTATCTTATTAAATGTCATCCTAGCCCTAATGTATATTACTATCAGGTGGGGGATGGGTCAATAGATCATTCCTGGTGGGGACCGGCAGAGGTAATGCAGATGGAAAGGCCATCTTTTAAAGTGGATATGTCAAATCCCGGTTCTACTGTTGTAGGTGAAACAGCAGCGGCTATGGCGGCGGCCTCAATTATTTTTGAACCCACGGATCCGGCATATGCGGCCACTTTGCTTCAGCATGCAAAGGAATTATTCGATTTTGCAGATACGACAAGAAGCGATGCAGGATATACGGAGGCGGATGGATACTATGCATCGTGGAGCGGCTTTTATGATGAACTTACATGGGCAAGCACATGGCTTTACTTGGCAACTGATGACAACAGCTACCTAGAAAAGGCCAAATCCTATCAACCGCACTGGGAAGTTGAGCTTGGGACATCAGTTATAAAGTATAGATGGGCCCATTGCTGGGATAATAAGCTCCATGGTTCTTTTGTTCTTCTGGCAAGGGCTACAGGAGATCCCTTCTTTATGCAGTGTGCTGAAAACAACCTTGATTGGTGGAGCACAGGCTATAATGGGGATCGTATCAAATATACATCCAAAGGGCTTGCCCAGCTTGACGTCTGGGGGGCATTGAGATATTCGACAACACAGGCTTTTCTTGCCAGTGTTTATGCGGACTGGTCCGGCTGTGATCCTGCCAAAAGGACGGCATATACAGATTTTGCTAAAAGTCAGATTGATTATGCGCTGGGAAGCACGGGCAGAAGTTTTGTGGTTGGGTTTGGTGAAGATCCACCCAAAAATCCTCATCACAGGACAGCCCATAGTTCATGGAGTGCTCTAATGGACGAACCGGATCAAAGCAGACATGTTTTGGTTGGGGCTTTGGTTGGGGGGCCAGGAAACGGTGATAATTATGTTGATAGTTTAATAGACTACCAATGCAACGAGGTGGCTAATGATTACAATGCAGGATTTGTAGGTGTGCTCGCAAAGATGTATGAAAAATACGGAGGGGATATGATACCCAATTTATCCGCTTTTGAAACGCCGGGTGACGAATTTTATATCGAGGCATCAATAAATGCATCGGGAGTTGCGTTTATAAATATAAAGACATCCATAATTAATAAAACGGGTTGGCCTGCAAGGGGTTCTGACAAGCTGTCGGCCCGATATTACGTTGACATAAGTGAGGCTGTTGAAAGGGGTGTTGGATTAAGCGAGATTGTTGTGGAATCGACCACCAATGCAGGCGCAGCTGTATCACAGCTTATGCCTTGGGATCCCCAAAACAACATATATTATGTAAATATTGATTTTTCGGGTATTAATATTTATCCTGGGGGAATAAATGAATACAAAAGGGATGTATATTTTAGCATAAATGTTCCCTACGGTGAAGGAAATTGGGATAATAGTAATGATTTTTCGTTTAATGGACTAGAAGCCGGTCATACATCTAAAAAGACAGAATACATACCATTATATGATGGGGATGTAAGAGTTTGGGGAAGTGTCCCTCCAGGGGGGAGTGAACCTGAACCTACACCGACAGGTTCGCCCAGCACTCCAAATCCGGCGGAGACTCCAACACCATCAGAGACGAACTTGCCCGATATTTTATATGGGGATGTTAACCATGATGGGTATGTCAATTCGCTTGATATGGTGCGCCTAAGAAGATATATCTTAGGGATGGAGCAAATTAACGATCCAAGTGAAAAAAGCAGGCTTGAGACTGTAGCAGATTTGAATGGGGATGGAAATGTTGATGTTATGGATATGGCATTGCTAAAAAGGTATATCCTAAATCTTATCGATATATTCCCTGTGGAAAAATAGGGGATAAACAAAATGGTGGCAATAAGGTATGTTCTGCTTTTAATGCTTATTACAGCCGCACTATTTAGCGATATAAAAAGCTATAAAATTAGGAATAAACTGACCTTTACATTTATGATTATCGGTCTTATCCTTGCCATAATGGAGGGGGGAGTCCAGGGTTTTTTAGACTCCCTCCTCGGTATTGTAATACCCTTTGTACTACTGATAATTTTGTATGCCCTGCGTATGCTCGGTGCCGGGGATATAAAGCTTTTTAGCGCTGTGGGTGCCGTTATGGGCTGGCAGGCAATTATCTGGATTATGATTTATTCATTTCTTGCGGGGGGGTGTATTGCTGTTTTTGTTATTGGTGTCAATAAAAACGCAAAGAAGAGATTTGCGCATATTTTTAATTACCTAAAATGTACGTTTCTTACAAGAAGTATACAGCCATATTCCGACTTCGAAATTAAAGATAAAAAAAGCATGCTTAAAATGGCATATGCTATTTTATGTGGTACTATAATATTTATAATCCGGAAACATATATCGTCCGTATAAAACCGATGATATATCCATGTAGTTTTTTGCATTCATAGATTTTTATGTTTAAACTATAAATATAATGGATACAATTTATTATTAACAAGTTTTTCCCAAGGAGATGCAAAATGAATACAAAGTACATAAAAATATACATAGTGGCTTTACTTATCACCCTTCTTATAGGGGGTTGCGGGCATACCACCAACGAACAGTATGACGGGAAAATTAATGTTTGTACCAGTTTTTATACAATGTATGATTTTGCCCAAAAAATTGGTGGCGAAAAAATAAACCTTAAAAACATTATTCCCCAAGGTACTGAGCCGCATAGTTGGGAGCCATCACCAAAAGATATTTTGACTATTAAGAAGGCGGATGTATTTATATATAACGGTATTGGAATGGAGCCCTGGTTCGAGAAAATAGAAGGTTCTATAAAAAACGGCGATGTTACGATATTAGAAGCATCCAAGGGAATTGAGCTCTTAAAAGGTACCCATAGCCACGGAGAGGGGCAACATAAGGGAGAAGATCCGGAAAAAAACAAAACCTTGGAGTATGATCCCCATGTATGGTTAGATCCCCTTTTGGCAAAAAAGCAAATGGAATCAATAAAGGATGTTCTTATTAAGGTCGATCCTCAAAACAGTCCTTATTATGAGAAAAATTACGAAGAGAATGCAAGGAAATTAGATGAACTGGACCGGGAATACAAAGCCACACTGCAAACATCCGCAAAGAAGGATATTATAGTGGGTCATGGGGCGTTTGGATATCTTTGTAAGGCTTATGGATTGCATCAAAATGCTATTGAAGGCCTCAATTCAGAATTTGAACCCTCCCCCGCCAAAATGGCTGAGGCAGTAAAGTTCATAAAGGATAAGCATATAAAAGTCGTTTTTACGGATGGGTTATCAGATCCAAAGGTTATAAGGGCGGTTGCTAATGAAGTGGGAGCTGAGGTTTTGACTTTAGATCCCCTAGGGACACTAACCGAACAGGATATAAGCCGGGGAAAGGAATATTTTTCAGTGATGAGGGAAAACCTCAAAGCCCTGCAAAAGGCTCTGGAGTAAACACTGCTTTAGGGAAAGAATTACGCTATTAATATAAGTAAAAACTGCTAAAGACAATGAGGGGATATGCGGATGGTGGAATTTCGATGAATGAAATCATACAAGTAAAAGATCTGAGTTTTGCCTATGGGAATATACCAATTTTAGATGGATTAAATTTTTCGGTGCATAAAGGAGATTTTATAGGACTTATAGGGCCAAATGGCTCGGGGAAAAGTACCCTTATAAAACTTCTTCTTAATAAGAATAAGCCCGCTCAAGGGGAAATAAAAATCCTAGGACAAGATATTAATAAATTCACACGCTGGGATAAAATTGGCTACGTCTCACAAAGGGCAACTTCCTTTAATACCAGTTTTCCTGCCACGGTAAAGGAGGTTGTGGGCGCTAATCTTTTTTCTAGGGTAGGGCTTTTTAAAAGATTAAAAAAAGAACACAGGGAACGGGTTTGCGATGCTTTAAAAACTGTCGGATTAGACGGCCTTGGGGATAGACTGATAGGAAATTTATCAGGGGGGCAGCAGCAAAGGGTATTTATAGCAAGGGTGTTAGTTTCAAGTCCTGAGATCATGTTTCTAGATGAGCCCATATCGGGAGTAGATGCGGAAAGTGGTGGAGCTATTTACTGCCTTCTAGGGAAGCTCAACAGCGAAAGGGGTATATCCATAGTTATGGTCAGTCACGACATAGGTGCGGTTACCGTGCATGCGAACAAAATTGCTTGTATGGTTGATAAAAAGATAATCATTAATAAAAATACAAGGGAATTTGAAAATAAGACCCTAAAACATATATATAAATATCAAGTAAACCTTCATGCCCATAGGCATTCTTGTGAAAATCAGTATGGGGGTGGGAAGGTATAATGTTTGGTTTTTTAGGTGAAGATTTTGTTTTAAATCTGGAATTTATGCAAAGAGCATATTTTATAGGAGTACTTATTGCGATTATATCCCCGACAATAGGAGTAATAATTGTGCTACGGCGCTTATCAATGATTGGTGACTCCCTTGCCCATACCTCCCTGGCAGGGGTGGCATTAGGGCTTATTTTGGGTATTAATCCCCTAATCGGTGCAACATTTTTTTCAGCGGCCGCCGCCCTTGGTATCGAAAAAACAAGGCGGGCTTTTCCCCAATACGCAGAAATTTCTATTGCAATTGTACTATCCACAGGGATCGGTCTTGCAGCTGTTTTTTCCGGTTTTATAAAAAACAGCTTCTCCCTTTCATCGTATTTGTTTGGCAGCATTGTGGCAATTACAGATTTTGAATTTGTGTTGATTGTTATCTTGAGTTTTATTGTTATTGCAACCGTATTTCTTTTATTCAAAGAGTTGTTCTTTATTACCTTTGACGAGGAAGCTGCAAGACTTTCCGGCGTTCCAGTAAAAACAATAAATTGTATTTTCATGATTTTAACAGCAGTAACAATCGCTGTTTCATCAAGAATAGTGGGGGTCTTGGTAATTTCGTCCCTACTGGTAATACCCTCGGCTTCTGCAATACAGTTGGCGAAAAGTTTTAGGCAAACCGTTGTTTATTCTATACTTTATGGTGTTTTTTCTATAATAACCGGGCTTACCCTCTCGTTTTATCTTGATCTTGTACCCGGAGGTACAATTGTTCTTATAAGTGTTGCCCTTTTAATATTGACTTTGGTGTATAAAAAGCTAGCAGGGGCTGTTATTTCAAGGGGGATACCAAAACGAAAAAGTACAGATGTATAGATCTAATATTCGCCATTTACTAGCACTCGTTTGGATTGAGTGCTAAAATATCCTTGACAAATTTTCATTTATGAATGTAATATAATTATTAGAGTTAGAAGTTTATAATAGGAGGGGTATTTAAATGATTCATGAAAGTGGAACAATATCAGTCAGTACGGAAAACATTTTTCCCATTATAAAAAAATGGTTGTATTCAGAAAAGGATATTTTTGTACGTGAATTGGTATCAAATTCCAGTGATGCAATAAGTAAGTTAAAAAAGCTTGTATCAATAGGCGAAGCGATAATTGAAAAGGACGATGAATATTATATTAGGGTAAAATTGGACAAGGAAAAAAGAATAATACAGATCACTGATAACGGGATAGGCATGACCAGTGATGAGATAAAAAAGTATATAAATCAAGTTGCTTTTTCGGGAGTAAAGGATTTTGTTGAAAAATATAAGGATAAGACCGACGAAGGACAAATTATTGGGCATTTCGGACTGGGATTTTACTCTGCTTTTATGGTTTCTGAAAAGGTGGAGATCGATAGCCTTTCTTATGTGCAGGGTTCTAAGGCGGTAAAATGGGTCAGCGAAAGTGGCATAGAGTATAGTATGGAGGGATCTGACAAGGTAGAAAGAGGTACAACCATAACTCTTTATATCTCAGAGGATAGCAAGGAATTTTTAGATTCCTTTATGCTAAGAGGGGTACTGGAAAAGTATTTTTCATTTCTTCCATACCAGGTATTTTTCGAGGATGTAAATAAAGAAGAAGAGGAGACCGATAAACCTAAAAGTGATGATAAGTCTGAAGAAACCCCAAAGCCCATAAATGATACAGAACCTTTATGGCTTAAAAACCCAAGGGATTGCACAGATGAGGAATATAAAGAATTTTATAAAAAGACATTCTTTGATTTCACAGATCCACTGTTTTGGATTCACTTAAATGTTGACTACCCTTTCAAGCTGAGGGGAATATTGTATTTTCCGAAGCTTAGAAATGAAATTGATAATTTCGAGGGGCAGATAAAACTATTTTATAACCAGGTTTTTGTAGCTGATAATATTAAGGAAGTTATACCCGAATTTTTGATGCTTTTAAAAGGTGTCATAGATTGTCCGGATCTCCCCTTAAATGTTTCAAGGAGTTTTTTGCAAAACGATGGGTATGTTGCTAGGATATCCAATCATATAACAAAAAAGGTGGGAGACAAGCTAAAAGCCCTATTTGATACAGAAAGGGAAAACTACTATAAGTATTGGGATGACATAAATCCTTTTGTGAAATTTGGCTGCATAAAGGAAAGGAAGTTCTACGATAGAGTAAAGGATATACTGATCTTTAAAACCATTAACAATGAATATACAACATTGAAGGATTATCTTGAGAAATATAAAGAGAAGCATGAAAACAAGGTGTTTTATGTATCCGATGAAAATCAGCAGGCGCAGTACATAAGATTATTCAAGGATAATGAACTCGAAGCTGTGGTGCTATCATCCCCAATAGACAATCATTTTATACAATTTATAGAGATGAACGAAAGCGGGGTTAAGTTTCAAAGGATAGACTCGGATTTAAGTGAAAGCATGAAAGACAGTGAAGGTAAGATAGATGAACAATCCCTAGGGGAAATTTCAAAGAAACTGGAAGGGTTGTTTGGACAAAATCTTGGTGACGAGAAATTAAAAATTAGAGTAGAGCCATTGAAAACCAAATCTTTACCAGGGATGATATTACTATCCGAAGAATCCAGAAGAATGATAGAAATGAGCAAAATGTATGGTGGAGCCTTAAATATTGGCGATATGTATAAGGAGGAGGAAACCCTCATTCTAAACAGTAACAATAACCTGATTAAGTCGATCCTAGAAATTGAGGATAAAGAAGGTAAAAAAGACGATTTAAAATTAATTTGTGAACATATCTATGATCTTTCAAAGATGAGTCATAAACCATTAGAGCCGGAGGAAATGACAAAGTTTATAGAAAGGAGCAATTCTTTGCTTGCAAGTTTTGCCCTAAAGGATTAAATATACTTTGCATAGCTGACAATTGTTATTTTTAATAGTAAAGAATAATTTGAAATCTAATAAAAAAGAACCTGCGAAGATAAGTCTTTGCGCAGGTTCTTTTTAAAACTATTATAAATTTAATTTGAGGAATCTTTATCTCTTATTTCTACCCTTCTTATTTTCCCGCTGATAGTTTTCGGGAGTTCTTCGACAAACTCATTTATCCTTGGATATTTGTAGGGTGCAGTAATCTGTTTCACATGATTTTGCAGCTCCTTTATAAGTGCATCGCCGGGGGAGTAGTTTTTTGTGAGGACAACTGTGGCTTTTACTACTTGTCCCCTTACTGGATCCGGGATGGCGGTTATAGCACATTCCAGCACTGCCGGGTGCTCTAAAAGTGCGCTTTCCACCTCAAAAGGTCCGATCCTATATCCGGAACTTTTTATAACATCATCGGCCCGGCCAACAAACCAATAATAGCCATCTTCGTCCCGCCAAGCCATATCCCCTGTATAATATATTGAGTCATGCCATACTTCTTTAGTCAATTCCGGATCTCTATGGTATCCGCAGAACAGACCAACGGGTTTTACTTTATCTGTTCTTACAATTATTTGTCCTTCCTCGCCGGTTTCACAGGAGTCACCATTTTCGTCTATAAGATCTATATCATATCCGGGAGAGGGTCTGCCCATAGAACCAGGTTTTGGATCCATCCAGGGAAATGTCCCTAGGGTAACGGTAAGCTCGGTTTGCCCATAGGCTTCCATTAGTTTGAGGCCGGTTGCCTTATAAAACTGACTATATACCTCGGGATTTAGCGGTTCGCCGGCAACAACACAATGTTTGAGCTTACTAAAATCATATTTGGTAAGATCCTCTCTAATGAAGAATCTATAAATTGTAGGTGGTGCACAAAAACTAGTAACACCATATTTGCATATAACACTTAACAGATCGTGGGGTACAAATTTATTGTAATCATATACAAAGACAGCACAACCCGCAATCCATTGACCGTATATTTTACCCCATACAGCTTTTGCCCAGCCGGTATCGGCAACGGTCAGATGTAAACCATCATGAATTACATTTTGCCAGTACCTTGCGGTGCTTATATGTCCTAAAGGATATACAAAGTTATGGCTTACCATCTTTGGCATCCCTGTGGTACCGGAGGTAAAATAAAGAAGCATTATATCATCGTTGGATGACATATCATTTCCCTGGGGTTTTTGGAAGGTGGTGGGCTCTTTTTCAATTTCGGTGTTAAAGTTTAGCCATCCTTCCCTGTCGGCACCCACAAGGGCCTTAATTTTAAGAGTGGGAGATTGCTCTAGGGCATCCTCGATATGGTTTATTACCTCGTCTTCTGCCACACAAACGACCATTTTTATATCGGCTGCATTGTTTCTATAAACAATATCTTTGGCAGTGAGAAGATGCGTGGCAGGTATACCGATGGCACCAATTTTATGAAGCCCAAGAAGTGCGAACCAAAATTCGTAATGCCTTTTTAGGATAAGCATTACTGGATCACCCTTTGAAATTCCTGCCCTTTTAAAGAAATTAGCGGCTTTGTTGCTGTATTCTTTAATTTGACCAAAAGTAAATACAGTCTCATCCCCATCTTCATTACACCAGACAATTGCTGTTTTATCAGGGGTTTTGGCAGCAATTTCATCCACAACATCATATGCAAAGTTGAAGTTCTTTGGAATGTTTATTTTAAAATTTTCAATAAAATCTTCGTAAGAACTAAAATTGGTTTTTGGTAAAAACTTTTCTAACATTATACAGGACCTCCATTATATAATTACAGCCAAAAATTTGGCAGTTTTATTGTTGAGCGCCTTCATTCCGTGTTTTTCGCCGGAATCGAAGAACAGTGAATCACCCTCATTAAGGACAATCTCGTAGCCATTAATCAGCACCTTTAAGGTTCCTTCGATGACATAGTTAAATTCCTGGCCGGAATGGTAATTATAATTTATTTTGTCGCTTTGTTTTGGTTCGACAGTGACAAGAAAGGGCTCAACTCTTTTGTTTATAAAGTTATGGGCCAGACTTTGGTATTTATAATCTTCCCGTCTTTCCACGCTTGCCCCTTTTCCCTTTCTTACAATAGAATAGGTGTGAAGCCTTGGGGCATTGCCTGTAAGAATTTCAGAAAGCTCAACACCAAATTTGGTTGCAATTTTATAAAGGAAGCTTACAGGTATATCTATATTACCGCTTTCATATTCTAGGTACTTTTTTTGATCGATACCCAACTCTTTTGAAAGTTCGGCGGCGCAAATACCTGATATCTCCCGCAATTCCTTTATTCTTTTACCGATTAATTTGATTTGATCGGACATAAAAACACCCTCTCCTTTAATATTATAAAGCTCATGTATATTGTAAAGCTATAACTGTATGTTTTATACTAAAACCCATTTGTCTGGTGGGTTAAGGTTTCTAAAGGCAAAATGTTTAATAAATCTGCATATATTTTATATCGTAGCATAGTTAGAATAAATATGTAAAGGGGAAACGGGGCAGGTTAGGGCTTTTTTTAAAAAAAGTCGGTATTTTTGTTTTGCTTATGGTATTATGTATATAAGGTGAAGTAAATTTTTTAAATTGCAGGTGTAATTGATGAGCAAAATCATACCAAAGATAAAAGAAATTTATCGGTCTATTGGCTCCTATTGGCTTTTGTTATTCTACTTTTTATCATTTTGTTTTCTTGAGTTTATTTACAGGTTCGGAAGGCAGGGCGAAATAAATTCAGACTTTATGTTCGCAGTACTTTTTTCTATAGTATTTAGCATTATCCTGTTCACCATTACACACATTCTACCCCAAAAAATACATAAAATTGCGGCGGTTGTCCTCACTTTTTGTATCACGATGGTATACATAACGCAGTTTGTTTACTACAAAATATTTAATATGCCTTTATGTTTATATTCTTTGGTCGGTGCTAAAGATGCTATGCAATTTACAGATGTTATGGTTTCGACTTTATATAGCAATATTGTGCCGTTGGTTTTTTTATGTATGCCGTTAATTTTCTTAGGTCTAATTTTTTTTCGCAAAAGTTATAATTATAAAATAACGTTAAAATCAGGGGGAATCTTTTTTGCTCTACTGATTGCATCCTATATTTTTGTATTGCTATGTATAAATTCAACAGGGGACACTCCTGCATCCCAGCGTACGATATATTATAGCGGGGGCCCGATGGAATTGGCGGTAGATAGGCTAGGACTTATGCCATCGGTGTTTTTGGATATTAAGCATCTTTTTACAAAATCAAGTCGCAGCGTATTTGCACAAAAGGATGCCGATGACGAACATGAAAAATCCCAGCCTGTCAGCACTCCGTCTCCAACGCCTTTACATTCACCCGAGGATATACCCGAAACCATAGAACCCTTGCCCTATAATATGATGGAATTAGATTTTTGCAGTTTGATTGAAAATGAAAATAATAAAACTGTTACTGATATGCACAAATACTTCTCATCAATAAGCCCAACGCAGCAAAATGACTATACCGGGCTTTTTGAGGGCTGTAACCTGATTTTTATAACGGCAGAGGCTTTTTCTTCCCTCGCCATTGATAAGGAGATAACTCCTACATTATACCGAATGTCAAGGGAAGGTTTTGTGTTCAACCAATTTTATAATCCCATATGGGGTGTTAGTACCTCCGATGGTGAATATGTCGCATGCACCAGCCTGCTTCCCAAAAGGGGGGTATGGAGTTTTTCGCGATCTTCCTCAAATTTTTTGCCTTTTACAATGGGTAATCAGCTCAAAGATTGCAGCTACACTACTAAAGCTTATCATAACCATTCCTATACCTATTATGATAGGCATCGTTCCCATCCTAATATGGGATACGAATTTATGGCTGTGGGAAATGGCCTAGAAATTGCAGATACATGGCCGGAATCAGATCTAGAAATGATGGAGGAAACACTTGAACAGTTTATTGATAAAGAGCCCTTCCACATTTACTATATGACCATTAGTGGTCATCTCCAATATAATTTTGCGGGAAATTATATTGCAAGAAAAAATAAAGAATCCGTTGAGCATTTGCCTTACGGTGAGGCAGCAAAGGCATATCTTGCGTGCCAAAAGGAATTGGATATGGCAGTTGAATATCTCATTGATGGTTTGGAGAAAAAGGGCGCATTGGAAAGAACTGTGTTTGTGGTAACCGGTGATCACTACCCTTATGGTCTACCAAAGGGAGGTATTGATGAACTGGCCGGGCACAGAGTAGAGGATAATTTTGAACTTTATAAAAGCACATTGATTATATGGAAAAGCGGAATGGAGCCAATTGTGGTGGACAAACCCTGTTCTAGTCTTGACATTTTGCCTACCCTATCTAACTTTTTTGGATTTGATTATGACTCGAGACTTCTTATGGGAAGGGATATTTTCTCAAAGGAACCCCCTTTGGTATTATTCAATAATAAAAGCTGGATAACCGAAAAGGCATGTTATAACAGCCGCACAGATACTGTTGTTTTTAATGATGGTCTGGAATGGGATGAGGAGTATATAAAGTCTATACACAGGATGGTTAGTGATAAATTTAAATATTCCGAAAAAATATTAGACATGGATTACTACAACATAGTCTTTGGCGGTGAATGATTTTTTTGGATGAGTCAGTACTTTTGGATTTATGGATTTTCGGCAAGAACTAAGGTTTATTTTATGTTTGTTAGCAAGTATAAAAAATTTAATAATATAAATGTTTGATAAACACAAATTATAATACTATAATGTATTGTGTTAAGAAGGTTAAATTAATCCTTTTTGATATTTGCATATGTAAGGATAAAACAATTTGGGAGATGTATGTATATGAAGGATATTGTAAGAAGGTTTTTTGTTGAAAGGAAAAAGCAGTTTGATGCAGAGGCCATAAATTTATATAGGGATCTAAAGGACAACCTTGATATAAGTGGGCTTGAGGGCATTAAAATAGTAGATAGGTATGATGTGGAGGGAATTACGGAAAACGAATATGAGGATATAAAAGGGATACTTTTTCCTTTGTCACTAATAGAGAAGATAACGGAGGAGACCATAGATATTAATAGCGAGTGCAGGGTGCTTGCTACAGAATATTTACCCGGTCAATATGATCAAAGAGCTGATTTTCTTTCCCAATGTATTCAAGTCTCAACCTGCAGCGAAAGACCCAGGGTAAAAACTGCAAGACTTCTAATTTTTGAAGGAAACATTTCTCCATCAGACTACGAAAGTATCAAAAGCTACTTGTTAAACCCCATTGAATCTAGGGAAGCATCGCATACAAAGCCGGCAACACTTAACCCGAAGGTGGCTGAACCAAGAGATATTAAGAACATAAAGGGTTTTGTAGACATGTCCGGCGATGAGCTTACTGCTCTTATGGGTGAGTTAGGTCTTGCTATGACTTATGAGGATCTAAAATTTTGTCAAGAATATTTTAAAAATGATGAGATGAGGGATCCAACCATTACCGAAATAAGGGTAATTGATACCTACTGGTCGGATCACTGTCGTCATACCACTTTTCATACAAGTATAGAAAATATTGATATCGAAAAGGGTAAGTTTACTGTACCTTTAAGGGAAGCCTATGAGAATTACCAAAAAGCGAGGGAATATGTGTACGGCGATAAAGGAAAAGATGTATGCCTCATGGATATTGCGCTTATAGGAATGAAAGAGCTAAGGAAAAAAGGGGAGCTTACGGATCTTGATATATCTGATGAGATAAACGCATGCA